>JBBIKZ010000001.1:0-94087 GCA_037445185.1 Hydrogenophilales bacterium
TCAAGTTCTGGGGCATCGCCCCGAGCTTCGGCCTCAAAGCCGAACCGCAGACCAACGGCGTTGCCGAGCGCTTCAACCGGACGCTGAAGGAGCAAGCGATCCATGGCCGCGTCTTCAGCAATGTCGAGGAAGTGCGCGTCGCCGTCACCGCGTTCAAGGATCGTTACAATCGCCATTGGCGCCTCGAAAAACTGGGCTTCATGTCACCCCTCGAAGCCCGTCAGGCTTATGCCATGCGAAAGGCGGCCTGAGGTGCAAAACCGTGTCCAAACAATCCGAGCCGGTACATTTCTACGCCAGCAGCAAGATGTGCTCGGCGTGCGGGCACAAGCTCGACGATCTGCCGCTGTCGGTGCGCGAATGGACGTGCCCGGCCTGTGGCGTGATTCACGACCGCGATGTGAATGCGGCAATCAATTTGAAGAACATGGCCGTGAGTTCCACGGCGTCAGCCTGTGGAGAGGAAGGCTCTGGCGTGCGCCGCAAGGCGCGCGTGAAACCGACCTCGGCGAAGCAGGAAGTCAGCTTTGTTCCTGTTTAGGCAGGAATGAGCAAGTCTGACGGAACGGTGAACTTCAAGTCGGCAGCACATCAGTCTGAGCGTCGCTCCCACACCGTCATCTCCGCCACGCTGTGCTGGAACTTGCGCGCGGTCTCGCGGATGACGAAGGGCAGGTCGCGCCGGTCGATCAGGCGGAAGTGGGCGTCGAGCAGGGCGTGCAGCCCGTCCAGGGTGGTGACCGGCCGGCCGTCGCGTATGATGCCGCCGAGCCACTCCGATTTCGCCGTGTAGTCCGTGAGCCAGGTATAGGGCGAGGTGAGGACGAGCAGCCCACCTGGGTTCAGCCGTTCGTGCACGGCCTCCAGGAAGGCGCGCGGCCGGGCCATGCGGTCGATCAGGTTGCCGGCGAAGACGAGGTCGTAGCCGGTGAACTTGGGCTTCAGATTGGCGGCATCGCCCTGCCAGAAGGCCACGCGGTCGGCCGTATCGGCGAGGCCGAGCTCGCCGAGGCGGATGGTGCGCGACTCGGCGAGCTCGCCCTCGGTGGGGATGGCGTAGGTGATCTCGCCCTGTTCTTTCAGGGCCAGGGCGAGACGGATGAAGCGGGCGGTGTAGTCTATGCCCTCCACCGCCGCGAAGCCGCGCGCCAGCTCGAAGGCGCTGCGGCCGGTGGCACAGCCGATGTCGAGCGCCCGGCGTCTGGGCCGCGCCTGCATGTATTCCAGGCAGAGTTCGGCGCAGGTCTTGGGGAAGTTGGCCACGCCGAAGTACTCGGGGCCATAGTGGAACTCGCAGTACTGGGCGAGCAGGCTGTCGGTCTCGTAGAGATTGTGGGTGGACTGTGTTACCCGGGCCTCGTAGGGGTTGGGGCCCGCCTCCACATAGCGCAGACCGGCATGCTGGAAGAAGTGCCGGCGGAAGGCGTAGCGCGAGTGGCGGTTGGCCTCGTTGCCGGAGGAGATGAAGCTGCCGCCCTTGATCAGGTTGTGCTTGTCGTCGAAGGTGGGGGTGGAGAAGTCGTCGTACCAGGGGTGGACCTCGAAGCCCGCGAAGGCATCGATCGGTGTTTCGGTCCACTGCCAGACGTTGCCCACCACGTCGCAGAAGCCATCCTTGAACTGGAAGCGGTCGATGGGGCAGGCGCTCGCCCAGTATTCCAGGTTGATGTTGCCCGGCGCCCGGTCCCAGTAGGGCTCGTCCGGGATGCCGGAGTGGTCGAGCAGACGCACCCACTCGTCCTCGGTCGGTAGCCGCAGTTGCCTGCCGGTCTTTGCCGACTTCCAGTTGCAGAAGGCCTTGGCCTCCAGCCAGTTCACGTCCACCGGCCAGTCCCAGGGCATGTCGATCTCCTCGATGAGCGCGCGGTAGCGCCAGCCCTGCGGGGTATGACGCCAGAACAGGGGGTGCTGCGGCTTGCGGAACGCGAGCCACCTCTGCCCCTCCTCGGTCCACCACCTGGGCTCGGCATAGCCACCCGCCTCGACGAATTCCAGATATTCGGCGTTGCTCACCAGGTAGCGGCTGGCGAGAAAAGGGGCGATGTCCGCCTCGTGGCGGCCGTATTCGTTGTCCCAGCCGTACTGGTTATGATCGCGCGCCTTGCCCAGGCGCACGCGGCCGCCGGGCACCGGCAGCAGCGCGTTGGCCGGCACCGCGGCCGGTTCCGAGCGGGCCTCGGGGCAGCGACGCCAGAAGGCATGCACCGGGTCGCCGGGCGGCTTCAAGTATTCGAGGTCGGTCTGGCGGATCAGCACCGACGAGGTCTCCAGGTGGATGCGCTCGTGCTCTATGCCCATCAGGATGGCCCAGGCCGGGTCCAGCCAGCCCACCGGCAGGCGGATGGGCAGTTTCGCGATCACCTCGCGCACCACCGCCCGCATCCGCCGCCGGTAGTCGCGCACCGCCTCGGCCGCCGGCCAGTCGTAGTGGCTCGGGTCGAGGTCGTCCCAGCTCATCTCGTCCACACCGACGGCGAACATCGACTCGAACTCGGGATTTACGCGGAAATCGATCAGCCCGGCGATATTGAGCTTGTTGATGTAGAAGGTGGCGGTGTGGCCGAAGTAGAAGATATGCGGGTGGCGCAGCGGCTCCGGCCGCACATAGAAGGCCGCGTCATCCGCGAGGCAGTCGAACAGGCGCTCGAACAGAGTGGTGGTCTTGTCGAAATAGGCAAGCAGCCGGGCGCGGAAGCCCTCCGGCGTGCCCGCGTCGAGCAGGAGGTTGCGGGTGTGGAAGTCGCGCAGGGTGTTCATGGCGGGTGCAGGCCGTGGCTGGGGTGGAAGACGCTATAGCATAGCCGCGTGAGCGGCGTCTTGCGCCCTGTCCGACGGCGAGCGCGACAGGCCAGGGTATGCGGCCATGCGCCGACCCCGGCCCGACGCCCTAGCGGGCGCGAGGCTGGTAGGCGTGAGTTGTCTCAAGCCGCTGCCGGCCAGGCAATGTTCCATCCCAACACCCGCGCGGCCTTGTTGAGCCGGTTGTCGAAGCAACGGAACGCGGCGCCGCCCGGCGCGACGTCCAGGATCGCGCAGGCGGCGGCCAACTGCATGCTGGCATGAGGGCGCAGCGCGAAGGTCTCGGCAAGCTCAGCGGCGTGTTCGACACGGCCTGGGTGACTTCGAGACCAAGCAGTGCGGCCGGTCGCGCGCCAGGGCCTGGCGTGCGGCGCTGAGGGTGGCTTCGTCCGCCGGCACCTCAGGGACCCGGCGGCGTGGGGGATGGGACGCTTAGACCTTTCCGGGGGTACAGAGGGGATGGGTCAGACACCCTTACCGCCTGCTATCGGCGATCTGCATCGGAGGTCTCGTGCCTTGCGCTGGATCGGCCGTATGGCCTGCTGGGAGCCTGTCGGACTTGAGACCGATCTACTGCGCCAGTGGGCAGAGCGGTCGATTGTTGCCCGATTTCTCGTTGCATGGACCACCCAGGCGCCTCGAAACCGTGCCAAACTGGCCCCGCTCCCCCACTCGGCTCGCCACGATGGCTCGAGTCCGACAGGCTCCTTCAGGACGCTACAGATCTTCTGGGGTGAGCCCCGTGTGCTTCGCCGGGCGGGCTAGCATGCGTGGGCCGATTTCCTTGCCGTCGTGGAGGGCAAACTCGACATCCTGCCAGCCGGGCCGTGTGAGGGTCTAGGGAAACGCTGATTAAATGGCTGCGCGGGCGAATCGCTGCGTTGCGCGGTGCTCGCTGCCTCGCCTATCTCCTTGATATGTCTCGATCGCTGCGCGCCGGGCGCCTTGCGCTTCATCCCGCTCGCCTATTTTTTCAGCGTTTCCCTAGTGCGAGCCGGTTTGCCTCTTGATAGACCAGCCCAGGCGTTCCAGGGCCGCAAGAACCCGTTTGGCTTTGGCCGGGGGCCAAACGCTCATGCGGCCAGCGAAATGGAAATACGCTCACACGACGAGCGCCCCGGTCAGCCCGGCCATGGCGTCGTCGCGCGCCGTGTTGCGATCGACCTGCGGCCACCACTGCAGGAAGGGGGTGAAGGGATGCAGCCAGGCGGGCAAGGCGGGGCGGGGTTTCATGGCGTTCTCTGGCGAGGGCGACATTTTACCCCAGGCCGCGTCCGACCCGCATCCGTGACGCTGGCCGCCCGGACGCGGTCTGCCCGCCGCTGCCCGGGCCGCGATCCGGAAAGGCCCAGCCGGGACAGCCGTCGCCCACACGGCCGACCGAGTAGCCACGGCGTTGCCTGAGGTCTTCATCAGCGAGGCGTGCTGACTCAGGTTGACAAGTCGCGCGGTCTGATTACAATTCCCGACAAATGTTATCAGGAATTGGAGACGGCCATGAGCATACAAGACACCATTCGCGAACAGGTCACCTCCCATCCCGTCGTCCTCTACATGAAGGGCACGCCCCAATTCCCGCAGTGCGGTTTCTCCGCCAATGCGGTCGCCATCCTGCGTGCCTGTGGCGTGCACGAGTTTTTCAGCGTCAACGTCCTGGAGAACCAGGAGATCCGCGAAGGCGTCAAGCAGTACGCCAACTGGCCCACCATCCCGCAGCTCTACATCAACGGCCAGTTCATCGGCGGCGCCGACATCATGCGCGAGATGTACCAGAGCGGGGAGTTGCAGAAGCTGTTGCACGCCGCCCCCGCCCACTCGGCCAGCGCTGGATGACCCCTCTCGCGGGGTAGGGTTGGGCTGAGGGTGTAAGCGAATCTCACGCTCGCATCCCCATTCCTGCCCTGTCCCGCAGCGAGAGGGCGTTTTTCGCTGTTTCCCCAGCCGCCTGCCGTTATTGACGCGCGCCTGCCTCCAATCTGGGGCGCGGATGCGCCTTGCGCCGGGCCCGCGGCGGGCGGACCCGGCATGGCCGGTCGCCTCACGACGCCCTGCCTGCCTCATGGTCGCAGGCGGCGGCATGTCGCCCGCCCTGGACGCGCCCGCCGCACAACCGTAACCCGGCCCTCCCTCAAGATTCACCCCGACCTGCCGATAAGCAGGCTGATGCTAGTTCAGCCTCGGGGGAACCTTGAAGCACACCAACGCGCTCGTCTCGATCGCCCTGCTGCTCACGCTCGCGGCGGTGACTTGGTTTGCCGAACCGGTCTGGCGCGTGCTGGCCGTGTTCGTCATCGGCCTTGCCCTCCTCTGGACCTGGCGGCGACAGGCGGCCCATGCCGACGGTGGGCAGGATGGGGCCGTGCCGGAGGCCGTCTCGGCCGGTATCGCCCGGGCGCAGGACGCACTGCGCGACGCCGCAGCCCAGGGCGAGGCGCTCTGCCAGACCAGCGCCGCCGACATGGAGCGGGTCAAGGACTTGTTGCGCGAGGCCATCGACAAGCTGATCGCCAGCTTCGGCGCGATCAACGAGCACATACGCGCCCAGCACGACCTGGCCCTCTACATTGTCCAGGGGACGCATGGTGGGGCCGGTGACGCCCGCGAGGTGCGTTTCGCCGACTTCGTGCTCGACACCTCGCGGACCCTGGAGGTGTTCGTCAACAACACGGTGGAGACCAGCAAGATCGCCATGGGCCTGGTCGAGTCCATGGACGCCATCAGCCAGGAGTCCGACGCCATGCTGAAGATACTGGGCGAGATCGAGGGCATCGCCAAGCAGACCAAGCTGCTCGCCCTCAATGCCGCCATCGAGGCGGCGCGCGCCGGTGAGTCAGGCCGCGGCTTCGCCGTCGTCGCCGACGAGGTGCGGGCGCTGTCCCAGCGTGCCGACCAGTTCAGCCAGCAGATCCGCGGCCGTATGGATGCCGTGCATGCCACCCTCGCCAAGGCCCATGAGGCCATCCACACCGTGGCGAGCATGGACATGAGTCACGCCTTGCACTCCAAGCAGCGGGTGCAGGAGACCATGCAGCGCATCGAGCAGCTCAACGCAACCATGGCCGATGCGGCGCAGAAGATCAATCTGCATGCCGATGAGGTCGGCAGCCAGGTCAACCGCGCCATCACCGCGCTGCAGTTCCAGGACCTGACCAGTCAGCTGCTGGATCAAGGGCGTGGGCGGATCGCGGCGGTGCAGGCGATGCTGGCGGCGCTGGGCGGGCAACCCGCCCATGGCGCGCAGGCGCTCGATGAGCTGATCGGGGCCATCGAGCGGGCCAGGTCCGAGCTTGCCGCGGCGGACCTGCGCAAGAACGCCGTGGCCCAGACCCACATGGGCTCGGGCGATATCGAACTGTTTTGATTCCGATCCAGCGAGGTAAACGTATGGGCAAGGTCGTGTTGACTGTGGACGATTCCGCCTCCATCCGCCAGATGGTCGCCTTCACCCTGAAGAGCGCGGGGTATGAAGTCATGGAGGCGGTGGACGGGGAGGATGGCCTTGGCAAGGCCAAGGGGCGCACCGCAGACCTCATCCTCACCGACCAGAACATGCCCAAGATGGATGGGCTCACGCTCATCAAGACCCTGCGCGGCATCCCGCAGTACCGCACGACCCCCATCCTCATGCTCACCACCGAGTCCTCCGACGCCATGAAGTCGGCCGGCCGGGCGGCCGGGGCCACCGGCTGGCTGGTCAAGCCCTTCGACCCGCAGAAGTTGCTCGAGGTGGTGAAGAAGGTGATCGGTTAGCAGGGGTCAGGCGTCAGGGTTCAGGGAGCAGCAGAAGAAAGCCGCCTGAAGCCCGACCCCGGCCTCGTATGGAAGTCTGAAACCTGGAGCCTGAAACCCGATGTCCGTCGACCTGAGTCAGTTCTACCAGGTCTTCTTCGAGGAGGCGGCGGAGCATCTGGCCAACATGGAGTCACTCCTGCTGGCGCTGGATGTCGAGACCCCCGACCTGGAGGACCTCAACGCCATCTTTCGCGCCGCCCACTCCATCAAGGGCGGCAGCGGCACCTTCGGCTTCACCGACATGACCGAGGTCACGCATGTCCTGGAGACCCTGTTGGACCGCGTGCGCAAGGGCGAGCTGGCGCTGGTGCCGGAGATGGTGGATGCCTGCTTGGCCGCGGGCGATGTCCTCAAGGCGCAACTCGCCCGCCACCAGGGTGGACAGGAGGCCGATGCGGACTAGGTGAGGGCCGTCTGCGCCCGGCTGGAGGCCCTCAGCGCCGGGACGCAGAGGCGCGCCGGCGCAGACGTCCGCTACTGGGTGGAATGCACCCTGTCCCCGGAAATCGCCGCGGATGCCGCCAGTGTGGACAACCTGCTGGCCGCGCTGGCCGAGGTGGCGGGCTGTGACATCGAGCTGCGTCCGACCGCCGAGGCACCCCGGCTGGCGCTGTGGGCGAGCACGAACCAGGGGGAAGCCGCCCTGCGCGAGATCCTGGGCTATTATGCCTTCCCGGAAGAGATCCGGATCGAGCCGGGCGGCCCCGGCGCGGCGCATGCGCTGTCCGACGCCGACGCATCCGCCCCCGCCGGCGGGGCGGCACCCGCCTATGGCTTCTTCGACGACGCGCCCGGCGGACCCGCCGCGACGGTGAGCCAGGCGTCGGACCCGGGCTACGGTTTCTTCGACGCAGCCCCGGGCACGCCGGCCGGCCAGGCCGCCCCGGCTGCGCTCGCCGCGGAGGAGGAGGGCTACGGCTTCTTCGACGACGCGCCGGGCGCGCCTGTGGCCTCGGTGAGCGCGGCGGCACCGCCCGTGGTCGCCCCCCCTGCCCAGGTCTGCGGCCGGCGGGCCAGCGACGACCCGTCGCTGCACATCGTGCGCACCGGCCGGCGCGAGACCGACAAGCTGGCTATCAGCGCCACGGGCGAGGCATCGAGCATCCGCGTCGCGGTGGAAAAGGTGGACCAGCTCATCAACCTGGTGGGTGAACTGGTCATCACTCAGGCCATGCTGGCGCAGTCCGCCAGCCAGCTCGACCCTGTTGAGGCCGAGCGGCTGCTGGCCGGCATCGACCTCTTGGCGCGCAACACCCGCGACCTGCAGGAGTCGGTGATGTCGATCCGCATGCTGCCGATGAGCATGGTCTTCTCCCGCTTCCCGCGCGTGGTGCGCGACATCGCCGGCAAGCTGGGCAAGCAGGTGGAGCTGAGGACCATAGGCGAGGCCACCGAACTGGACAAGGGCCTGATCGAAAAGGTCACCGATCCGCTCACCCATCTGGTCAGGAACAGCCTGGACCACGGCATCGAGACGCCGGAGCGGCGCATCGCCGCCGGCAAGCCGCCCAAGGGCACCCTCACGCTCAAGGCCGCGCACCAGGGCGGCAACATCGTCATCGAGGTGATGGACGACGGGGCGGGGCTCAACCGCGACAAGATCCTGGCCAAGGCGCGCGAGCGGGGGCTGCCGGTGCACGACGCAATGAGCGACCAGGAGGTCTGGCAGCTCATCTTTGCGCCCGGTTTTTCCACCGCCGAGCAGGTGACCGACGTCTCCGGCCGTGGCGTGGGCATGGACGTGGTGAAGCGGAACATCGAGACCCTGGGCGGCCGGGTGGAGATCGAATCGGCCCCAGGACTGGGTACGCGCACCAGCATCAGCCTGCCGCTCACGCTCGCCATCCTCGACGGTATGAGCGTGCGGGTCGGCGCCGAGGTCTATATCGTGCCGATTACCTCGGTGGTCGAGTCCCTGCAGCCGCGTGCCGAGGACCTACGCACCCTCGCCGGCGAAGGTCGGGTGGTGGCGATCCGCGGCGACTATCTGCCCCTGATCCCGCTGGCCGAGGTCTTCGGCACGCCAGGGGTGGCGTATGAGCCGACAGCGGGCATCCTGATCGTCGTCGAGGCCGAAGGCACACGCGCCGTTCTCCACGTCGATGAACTGTTGGGGCAGCAACAGGTGGTGATCAAGAGCCTGGAGCGCAACTACCGCAAGGTCGCGGGCATCTCCGGCGCCACCATCCTGGGCGACGGGCGCGTGGCCCTGATCCTGGACATCGCCGCGGTCACCCGCATGGGGCTCAACCTCAACCGCACCACCCATGGCCGCCTGGCGGCGTGATGAGAGGAAGACCATGGAACCGAGCATGCAAGTGCGAGCGACTGCTGTTTGCGGGGAATACCTCACCTTCACCTTGGGGCGGGAGGAATACGGTATCGATATCCTCAAGGTGCAGGAGATCCGCGGCTACGAGCCGCCCACCCGCATCGCCCATGCGCCCCCCTTTCTCAAGGGGGTGATCAACCTGCGTGGCGTGATCGTGCCCATCGTCGACCTGCGTATCAGGTTCGACCTGGGCGAGCCGACCTACGACCAGTTCACCGTGGTGATCATCCTCAACATCGGCCGGCGCGTGGTGGGTATGGTGGTCGATGGCGTCTCTGACGTGATCCAGCTCAAGTCGGACGAGATCAAGCCGGCGCCCGAGTTTGCCAGCATGCTGGATACCCGCTACATCCAGGGTTTGGCCACGGTCCAGGCCCGCATGATCATCCTGATCGACATCGAGCGTCTGCTCTCGAGCCCCGAGATGGCCTTGATCGATACCGAATCCAGCGTCAACCCGAATGAGGAGTGAACCATGCGCTTGAATATGCCGGTCACCAACGTCGAGCGCGTCATGCGCGAGGCCGAGTACATCGTCTCGCGTACCGACCGTCGCGGCGTTATCACCTACGTCAACCCCTATTTCTGCGAGATCAGTGGCTTTACCGAGTCCGAGCTGATCGGGGCGCCGCACAACATCATCCGCCACCCCGACATGCCGGCCGAGGCCTTCAAAGACTTGTGGAACACCCTGAGCGCGGGTCGCCCATGGACCGGCTATGTCAAGAATCGCTGCAAGAACGGCGATCACTACTGGGTCCTGGCCAACGTCACCCCGGTCTGGGAAAACGGCGAGATCGTCGGTTACCTGTCGGTGCGCAGCAAACCGGAGCGGACCGAAGTCGAGGCGGCGAGCCGCGCCTATGCCTTGTTCAAGGCCGGGCAGGCCAAGGGGCTCGCCATCCGCGAGGGTAAGGTGGTAAAGACGGGCTATCTGGCCCGCGTGCGCCACTGGCTTGCCAATCTCACGATCAGGACGCGTGTGTGGACCTTGACGGCCTGGCTCACGCTGCTCATGGCGGTCGTGGGAGGTCTGGGTCTCATGGGCATGGCCAACATGCGCGACAGCCTGCAAGGCGTCTATGCCCAGCGCATCACCCCCGTCACCCAGCTCAAGCTCATCGTCGGCGATTACGCCCTGGACATCCTCGGCACCGTCAACAAGGTCAACGCGGGTGTCCTCTCGGCCGCGGCGGGACATGACAAGATCGAAGAGGCGAACGATCACATCCGTCAGATGTGGCAGTCCTACCGCGCCAACCCGCTTGGCGAAGAGGAGCTGCGCATCAGTCAGGAGGTTGAGGCCGCCATGCAGGGGGCCGATCGCGCCATCGCCGACGTGCTGGCCCTGTTGCGCAGCGCCGAGGGTGGGACGCCAGCGCGTCTGAGTGCGCTGGTGGCGCCACTGCACGCGCAGATCGAACCCCTCATCGGCAAGCTCGATGAGTTGTCCAGCCTGCAACTGCAGCAGGCCGGACACGCCTATGCCGAGGCGGAGACGTTGTTTGGCGATCTGAGCGCCGTTGCGCTGGGCGCCATGCTGCTCGCCCTGGGCCTGGGGGTGGTCATGGCCCAGGTCACCCTGCGCAACATCGTCCGGCCCATGCAGCGGGTCGCCGGGCAGATGCGCGACATCGCGCAGGGCAATTTCAACGTGCATGTCTACACCGAGCGCAACGACGAGGTGGGGGCGATGACCGATGCCTTCCGCGCCCTGTTCATCCGCTTGGGCTTCGATCTGGCCGAATCACGGCGCCAGGCGCGCGAGGCGACGCGGCTGAAGGTTGCCCTGGACAACGTTGGCGCCAAGGTCATGATGGCCGACAACGAGCGCAAGATCATCTACCTGAACAAGTCGGCGGAGGCGCTCTTCCGCGGTGTCGAGGCCGATATCCAGAAAGAGCTGCCCGGTTTCGACGCCAGGCGTCTGTTGGGGGCCAGCATCGATCGGTTCCACAAGGATCCGGAACGCCAGGCGCGGCTGCTCGCCACGCTGACGACCGCGCACAAGGGCAGTTTCACCATCGGTGGCCGTACCTTGACCGTGGTGGCCAATCCCGTCATCGATGAGCAGGGCAATCGCCTGGGTGCCGTGGTCGAATGGGTCGATCGCACGGCTGAGGTGGCGGTGGAGGCGGAGGTGGCGGAATTGGTCGGTGCCGCCGCCGCTGGCGACTTCGGGCGCAGGCTCGCGCTGGAGGGCAAGGAAGGCTTCTTCCGTCAGCTCTCGGAGAGGGTCAACAAGCTGCTCGACACCACCCAACAAGGCATGAACGACATCGCCCGCGTGCTCAAGGCCATGGCCGAGGGTGACCTCGCCCAGCGCATCGAGGCCGATTATCAAGGCCTGTTCGGCGAGCTCAAGACGGCCTGTAACACCACCTGCGAGCGCCTGCAGGAGATCGTCGGCCAGATCCGCGAGGCCACCGACGCCATCAACACGGCCGCGCGCGAGATCGCCAGCGGCAATGCCGACCTGTCCAGACGCACCGAAGCCCAGGCCTCCTCGCTGGAAGAGACCGCCACGAGCATGGACGAGCTCACTTCCACGGTCAAGCAGAACGCCGACAACGCGCGCCAGGCCAACCAGCTCGCCCAGGGCGCGTCCGATGTCGCGCTGCGAGGTGGCCAGGTGGTGGGCGAGGTGGTGCAGACCATGGGCGCGATCGCCGAGGCCTCGAAGAAGATCGCCGACATCATCGGCGTCATCGACGGCATCGCCTTCCAGACCAACATCCTGGCCCTCAACGCGGCGGTGGAGGCGGCGCGCGCCGGCGAGCAGGGCCGCGGCTTTGCGGTGGTGGCCGGCGAGGTGCGCAACCTCGCCCAGCGCAGCGCCGCTGCGGCCAAGGAGATCAAGGGCCTGATCTCCGACTCGGTGGACAAGGTCGATAATGGCTACAAGCTGGTGGAGCAGGCCGGCGCCACCATGGACGAGATCGTCCAGGCGGTCAAACGGGTGACCGACATCATGGGCGAGATCACGGCGGCCAGCATGGAGCAGAGCCAGGGCATCGAGCAGGTCAACGTCGCGGTGGCCCAGATGGACGAGATGACCCAGCAGAACGCCGCCCTGGTGGAGGAGGCGGCGGCCGCCGCCGAGAGCCTGCAGGATCAGGCCGATGCCCTGGCCCAGGCGGTCTCGGCCTTCAAGCTCGCCGGCGGCGCCGGCATGCCGGCCGCGCCGCGGGCGGTGCAGCGGCCGGTCAGCCGACCGACGGCCACTGCGCCGCGCAAGCCCCCCGCCCCGGCACGCGGCACGGCGACCAAGGGCCTGCCCAAACCCGCACCGACCGATGACGACGAGTGGGAGGAGTTCTGATGCCGGGTCTGCATATCGACGGGCCGCGGCGCCACGCCAGACCCCGACGGTCGCCCTGCGCCCAACCCGTGGCCCATGGCCAATCCGGGGTCAGCCGTCGGCGCCCGGCCGTGATGCGCTGTCGCTCGAGGGGGTAGAGGCGTGGCGGCAGTGCTCAGTCCGGCCCCAAGGCCGGAGCGGTCGGGTCAGCGGGCCGAGCGTGAATTCGAGTTCACCGCGCAGGATTTCGCGCAGATCCGCCAGCTCATCTATCGCCACGCCGGCATCGCCCTGTCCGAGGCCAAGCTGGACATGGTCTACAGCCGGCTGGCGCGGCGACTGCGGGCAACGGGGCTGGCCCGCTTCCGCGACTATCTGGCCCTGTTGGAAAGCGGCGATGCGGCGGAATGGGAGGCCTTCGTCAACGCCCTGACCACCAACCTCACCGCCTTTTTCCGGGAGGCGCATCACTTCGACATCCTGAGGGATTTCCTGAAGACGCGGCGGGAGCGGCCCATCCGGATCTGGAGCGCGGCGGCATCGACCGGGGAAGAGCCCTATTCGATCGCGATGACGGTGCTGGAGACCCTGGGCGAGATCGGTCAGGGCGTGCAGATCATGGCCTCCGACCTGGACACGCAGGTGCTCGCCAAGGCGCGCGAAGGCATCTATCCCATGGAGCGCATCGCCAGACTGGACGAAGGCCGGCAGCGGCGCTTCTTCCTCAGGGGGAGCGGCAGCCGGGAGGGCCTGGTGAAGGTGAGGCCGCAGCTGCAGCAGATGCTCACGTTTTTCCAACTCAACCTGCTCGATGCCGAATGGGCGGTGAAGGGCACGCTGGACGCGATCTTCTGCCGCAACGTGATGATCTACTTCGACAAGCCGACGCAGTATCGCATCCTCGCGCGCATGAAACCGCTGCTCAAACCGGACGGGCTGCTTTTCCTCGGCCATTCCGAGGCCATCCATCATGCCGCCGACCTGTTCCGCCTGCGCGGCCAGACCGTCTATGTGCATGCGTCGCCAGCGGCGCCGGAACGCTAGAGGGCATCCGCGCTGTCGAGCGATGGACGTGGTCGGACGTAATCCCCGTGCCCAACGACGAAGAAATCCTCGCCCCCAACACATACCACGACCGCACCTTCGGCATGGAGGCGGTCAAGCTGCAGCCCGGCGAGTATTACGCCACCGCGCGCGACATGCTGCTGGTGACGGTGCTCGGCTCCTGTGTGGCGGCCTGCATCCGCGATCCGCTCACCGGGATCGGCGGCATGAACCACTTCATGCTGCCGGAGGGCGGCGCCCCCCATGACCTGATGTCGGCCACCGCCCGTTACGGTGCCTATGCCATGGAGGTCCTCATCAACCAGTTGGTCAAGCTCGGTGCCCACCGCGGCCGGCTGCAGGCCAAGGTCTTCGGCGGCGCCGCCGTGCTGCGCGGTTTCACCACCGTCAACGTGGGCGAGGCCAACAGCGACTTCGTGCTCGATTATCTGCACAAGGAACGCATCCGCGTGCTGTCACAGGATCTGCGCGGCATCCACCCGCGCAAGGTGTATTTCTTCCCGCGCAGCGGGCGCGTCCTGGTGAAAAAGCTCAAGACCGTGCACAACGACACCATCCTCATGCGCGAACGCGAATACGAACGCCGTATCACGCAGACGCCCATCGCCGGCGAAGTGGAGCTGTTCTGATGAGCCATCGCATCCGTGTCCTGATCGTCGACGATTCCGCCCTCATCCGCAGCCTGATGCGCGAGCTGCTGGGCAGCCAGCCCGACATCGAGGTGGTGGGCATGGCCCCTGACCCGCACGTGGCGCGCGAGCTGATCAAGCAGCTCAACCCGGACGTCCTCACCCTGGATGTCGAGATGCCGCGCATGAACGGACTGGATTTCCTGGAGCGGCTCATGCGCCTGCGACCGATGCCGGTGGTGATGGTCTCCAGCCTCACCGAGCAGGGTTCCGAGGTCACGCTGCGGGCGCTGGAGCTGGGGGCGGTGGACTTCGTGACCAAGCCCAGGCTGGGTGTGGCAGGGCAGTTGCCGGAACTGGCACAGGAGATCGCCGACAAGATCCGGGCGGCGGCACAGGCCAGGATACGCCGCCACGGCGTCGGCGTGACGGCGCCCACCCAACCGCGACCCCTTGCCGGACACGTCTTCGGCGCCACGGAGAAACTCATCTGCATCGGTGCCTCCACCGGCGGCACCGAGGCCCTCAAGGCGGTCCTCAGCGACATGCCGGCCGACGCCCCCGGCGTGCTCATCACTCAGCACATGCCGGAGGGCTACACCCGCTCCTTCGCCGAGCGGTTGAACGGCCTGTCCGCCATGGCGGTGAAGGAGGCCGCCGACAACGAACGCATCCTGCCCGGCCATGCCTACGTGGCCCCCGGCCATTCGCACCTGCGGGTGAAGAAAGGGGGGGGCTATTACTACACCGAGCTGTCGCAGGAGGCCCCGGTCAATCGCCACCGGCCCTCGGTGGATGTGTTGTTCGACAGCGCCGCCCGCGTGCTGGGAGCGAATGCCGTGGGCGTGATCCTCACCGGCATGGGCAAGGACGGCGCCGCGGGGCTGCTGGCCATGCGCCAGGCTGGCGCCCACACCATCGCCCAGGACGAGGCGAGCTGTGTGGTCTTCGGCATGCCGCGGGCAGCGATCGAACTGGGGGCGGCGGCGGAGGTGCTGCCGCTCAAGGACATCGCGCGTCGGGTGCTCGAGCGGCTGTCCGCCCACGGGCGGAAGACGGAGGCCTGACGGCTTGCCACGCAATGCACACTTTCAGGAGACGACCATGGAGATCCAACGACAGCTTGACAACGGGCACGCCCGCATCAGCCTGGCCGGGCGCTTCGACTTCCACGCCCACCGTGACTTTCGCCAGTGCAGCGACGAGATCCTGGCTGACCCCGCGGTGAAGGAGCTGGACATCGACTTCGCCCGCGTCGACTACCTCGACAGTTCGGCCCTGGGCATGCTGCTGCTGCTGCGGGAAAAGGCCGAGGGTCAGGGCAAGCGCGTCGTGCTCTCCGGTCTACAGGGCACGGTGAAACAGGTGCTGGACATCGCCAACTTCGGCAAGCTGTTTACGCTGCGCGATTGAACCTAAAAACCTCAGTTGAACGCGCCCGAAGGCGGGTTTGTGCGTGTGGGGGGCTCGGCGCGACGACGCCGCGGGGTCGGCGACTGCGTAGCGCGGAGCAGGGGCCCCGCAGGGGATGTGACCGCGGAGCAGGATGCGGGCGCCCCGGGGCAGTCGCCGGCATCCCCTCCGCTGTCCGATCCCCGCTCACGCGGGGCCCCTCGGACGACGCTATGGGGCGCCCCCGCAAGGAGGAGCAACGCAGCCAGACGCGCGCACAGACCCGAAAGCGGGCGCGTAGCGGCCTCACCTTCCGGGTGAGCGTGCTCGGAGGCGCAAACGTCAGGTTCCATGCGTCTTTGCAAAGGCCAAGGAGCGGTCAACTGAGGTTTTTAGGTTGAACCCTATGCACGCAGCGGCACTGAAGATCCTGGTGGTCGATGACGTGGCGGCCAACGTCGCCGTGGTTCGGGCCGTGGCGCATCGCCTCGGGCACAGCGTCGTGACCGCGCACGACGGTCGCGAGGCGGTGCGGGTGTACCGGGAGGAGGCGCCCGATCTGGTTTTCATGGACGTCATGATGCCGGAGATGGACGGGTTCACCGCCGTGCGGGAGATCCGCCGTCTGCCCACCGAGCGTTGGGTGCCGGTCATCTTCCTCTCCGCCATGGACCGCATGGCAGACATCATCGCGGGGCTGGAGTGCGGCAGCGACGACTATCTCGTGAAACCGGTCGATCTGCGTCTGTTGCGCGCGAAGATCGATGCCTACGCCAAGGCCATCGCCTTGCAGCGGGAGGCGCTGGGGCATGCCAAGGAACTGGCGGCCTGGCGCGAGGCGGCCGAGGAGCAGACCCGCCTGGGCCGCCACATCTTGGACCGCCTCACCGACACGGCGGGCCTGCGCGATCCCATGCTGAGGACATACCACCGGCCGGCCGGCGATTTCAGCGGTGACCTGTTGTGCGCCACGCGCGGACCCGGCGACATCCTCTATCTGCTGCTGGCGGACGCGACCGGCCATGGTCTGCCGGCCGCGCTCACGGCCATGCCGCTGACCCAGGTCTTCTATGGCATGGCGGCCAAGGGCTTCTCGCTCGGCGCCATGGCCCAGGAGTTCAATCGCAAGCTCAAGCGTCTGCTGCCGGCAGACCGCTTCGTGGCGGCCACGCTGGCCGCGATCGATGTCGCGGGCGGCACCATCGAGATCTGGAACGGCGGCAATCCCGACGCCCTGCTCATCGACGAGCGGGGCGAGGTCGTGCAGCGCTGGCCTTCGCGCCACCCGCCCCTGGGCATCCTGCCCGAGGGCGTTTTTTCCGGTGAGACCCAAAGATATCGCACCAAAGCGCCCGGTGATCTGCTCATCTGCTCGGACGGCTTGCTGGAGGCGGAATCTCCCGACGGCCGACGCTATGGGCTGGAACGGATCGTCGACGCGCTCGCGCACACGCCACGGCCGGAACGTCATGCGCGTCTCGTCGAGGGCCTCGATGCCCATCTGGCCGGGGGTGTGCCCCACGATGACGTGTCCTTCATGCTGGTCAACGTCCCCCTGGAGCGCCGCCAGTCTCCGCGTACGCTGACATCGGAGGCGGCAGAGAGCACAGTGTCGGATTGGCGCTTCGATCTCTCCTTGCAGGCCGCCGAGCTGCGCTACCTGGACGTCGTGCCGACGGTGCTCGGTATCCTGTCCCAGATCCGGGCCTTGCAGCCGCATCAGGGCGCCCTGTTCCTGGTCATCTCCGAGCTCTACAACAACGCCCTGGACCACGGCCTGCTCGCGCTCGGCTCCGCCATCAAGGCACAGGAGGGCGGTTTCGATCGCTATCTCGAGCTACGGGCGCAACGGCTGCAGGGGCTGGACGCGGGCTGCATCGAATTGGGTTTCCACATGCACATGGAAGGCGGGCAGGCCGTGCTCGACATCCATGTGCGCGACAGCGGCGCCGGCTTCGACTACGAGGACTACCTGTCGCCGCATGCGGACCCTGACGAGCGGCCCCATGGGCGTGGCATCGCCCTGGTGAGGAGCCTTTGCCGGGAGCTGGTCTACAGCGGTTGCGGCAACGAGGTGCGCGCCCGCTACGCGTTGTGAGTCGGCGGCGGGGCGTCAGTAGTGTCCGCTCTGGCACGCCGAGGCGTCCGATGCGTTGAGCCGGTCGAGGTAGGACTGGATGCGTTCCGGCTTGCCGGCGCGCAACAGCCGGCTCGCCAGAGGGGCGAGTGCGCTCAAGTCACTGTGCAGGATCTGGTTCTTGACCCGCAGCAGATGGGCCGGATGCATGGAAAAGCGCCTCAGTCCCATGCCCAGGAGCAGCTTGGTCATGCGGGGGTCGCCGGCCATCTCGCCGCACACCGACACCGACCGGCGCCGCTTCAGGCCGATGCGCAGCGTGTGGTGGATGAGTTTCAGCACGGCCGGGTGCAGCGGGTCGTAAAGATGGGCCACGCTGTCGTCGGTGCGGTCGATGGCGAGCGTGTACTGGATGAGGTCGTTGGTGCCGATCGAGAGGAAGTCCAGCCGCTCGGCGAACCATTCCGCCGCCAGGGCGGCCGCGGGCACCTCGATCATGCCGCCCACCTGGATGTGCCGGTCGTAGGGGATGTGTGAGATGTCGAGCGACTCCTTGGCCAGCTCGATCAGGCCCAGGGCCTGCTCCAGCTCCTTGAGATTGGCCAGCATGGGCATGAGGATGCGCAGCTTGCCGTAGTGGCTCGCCCGCAGCATGGCCCGGACCTGGGCGAGAAAGATCTGCGGCTCGGCCAGGCACAGCCGGATGGCCCGCAAGCCCAGGGCGGGGTTGGTGCTGCCGCGCCTGAGCCAGGGCAGATTCTTGTCCGCCCCCAGATCCAGCGTGCGGATGACGACAGGCCGGCCCTTCATCGCCATGACCACCTGGCGGTAGGCCTCGAACTGCTCGTCCTCATCGGGCAGATCATCCCGGTTCATGTAGAGAAATTCGCTGCGGAACAGCCCGATGCCGGCCGCGTTCTGCTCCAGCGCCTCCTGCACGTCCTGGGGCATGTCGATGTTGGCCATGAGCTCCACCGGGGTGCCATCCAGCGTGGCCGCCGGGCTTTTCTTCAGCCGCTTGAGTTTCTGCTGCTCCAGCCGCCACTGGTCCTGGCGGATGCGGTATTCGTCCAGGATCGCCGCATCCGGGGCGACGATGACCACCCCGTTGACCCCGTCCACGACCACCCAGTCGCCCTCGTGGATGAGGGCGCGGGCGTTGTGTAGGGCCATGACGGCCGGGATGTTCAGGCTGCGCGCAAGGATCGCCGTGTGCGAGGTGGCACCGCCCAAATCGGTGACGAAGGCGGCATAGTGCTGCCGCTTGAACAGTACCATGTCGCTGGGGGAGAGGTCGTGCGCCACCAGCACGCTGGCCTCCTCGCCGGCGGTCTTCACCGGTGCCTGACCCGGGTGCCCCATGAGGGCCTTCATGATGCGGTCGGCGACCTGACGCACGTCGTGCTTGCGTTCGCGCAGATAATCGTCCTGCATGGCCTCGAACTGGTCGATCAAGGCCTGGGTCTGCTGGGCCAGGGCCCATTCGGCATTGCAGCGGCTCTCTTCGATGCAGCGTCTTGGCGCCTCCGAAATCATGGCGTCTTCCAGGATCAGGCGATGCACGTCCAAGAAGGCAGACAGTTCGGCCGGGGCATGCTCGGGCAGGCTCGCCTGCAGGCTGGCGAGTTCCGCACGCACGCTCGCCACCGCCGCCTCGAAGCGGGCGACCTCTGCCTTCAGGTCCTCGCGGCGCAGCACATAGTGCGGCGCCTCCAGCCGGTCATGGGAAAAGAGCTGGGCGCGGCCGATGGCATAGCCGCCGGAGACACCGATGCCGTGCAGGGTGAAGGGCATGTTTCAGGTTTCAGGTTACAGGGTACAGGATACAGAGCAACACGCGCCCCGCGAAGCGGGGCGGAAATCGATCTGAAACCTGTAGCCTGAAACCTGTAACCTGGCTATTGCTCCTCGCCGAACTTGTCCGCGATCAGGGTGGTCAGCGCGGCCATGGCCTCCTCCTCGTCGGGGCCATCGACCTCGAGTTTGAGGGTGGTCCCCTTGGCCGCGGCCAGCATCATCACCCCCATGATGCTCTTGCCGTTGACCCGGCGGCCGTTGCGGGCGAGCCACACCTCGGCGGCGTAGCGGCCGGCGGTCTGGGTCAGCTTGGCCGAGGCGCGGGCGTGCAGGCCAAGCTGGTTGAGGATCTGGACCTCACGCGTGAGCATCGGCGAATTCCGGGTGGATGTGGAAGGTGCCCACATGCGCCCCCTGTACCACACGGTCGGCAAGCTGACTCAACGCCTCGTGTCGATAGGTGATGGCCTTGAGCAGCATGGGCACGCTCACGCCCGCCACCGCCTCCACCCGTCCGGGCTCGACCAGTCGGCACACCGTGTTGCAGGGGGTGGCGCCATAGAGGTCGGCGAGGATCAGGACCCCATCCCCCTCGTCGAGCTGGGCAATCATGCCTTGTGCCTTGGCCAGCAGCTGTGCCGGATCGCCGCTGTCCGTCAGATCGAGCGCGCGCAGACGCTCCGGGCGCTTGCCCAGGACATAGGCGGTGCAGGCTATGAGGGCTTCGCCCAAACTGCCGTGGGCGACGACGAGGATGCCGATCATGGTGGCTTGGAGTCCTATAACGAAAGTTAGTTTAGCATTCCCTCATATACCCTCAGACGGCAAATAGACCAGCGTTGCTGAGAAGATACGACCATTGTGGCGACGGGGTTACAGTTGGGCGCCGGCCGTCCCCCCGATAGAATTCGCAGGCCGGCGATCCAACGGCCCGTCACCCCAAGCCCACCCCTTTGCCATGTCCGAGCGCATCCGCGAGATCCCCTACAACTACACCTCGTTCTCGGACCGCGAGATCGTGCTGCGCATCCTCGGGACCGAGGGCTGGCAGCTCATCGAGGCGCTGCGCCACGAGCGGCGCACCGGCCGCTCGGCGCGCATGCTGTTCGAGGTGCTGGGCGACATCTGGGTGGTCTCGCGTAACCCCTATCTGGAGGACGACCTCCTGGCCGACGCCCGCCGCCGGCGGCTGCTCGTGGAGGCGCTGCGCCACCGCCTGGCGGAGATCGAAAAGCGCCGTCAGGGCAATGCCCGTGTCGGGCGGCTGCTCGCCCTGGCCGAGGCGGCAGTGACCCGGTTCGAGGCGCGCTTCGAGGCGACCCGGCGGCGGCGCGAGGCCTGCCTGCGGCGCCTCGCGCGCCACACCCGCCGCGACAACATCGCCTTCGACGGCATGAGCCGGGTGTCCCATGTCACCGACGCCACCGACTGGCGGGTGGAATACCCCTTCGTCGTACTCACGCCGGACCGCGAGGAGGAGATCCCGCCCCTGGTGGCCGGCTGCATCGAACTGGGGCTCACCGTCATCCCGCGCGGCGGCGGCACGGGGTACACCGGCGGCGCCGTACCCCTGTCCCCCGATACCGCAGTGATCAACACCGAGAAGCTCGACTGGATCGCAGCCATCGAGGAACGGGTCCTGCCCGGACACAGCGCGCCCACACCGGTGATCCGCTGCGGCGCCGGCGCGGTCACGCGCCGGGTGATGGAGGCGGCGGAAGCGGCGGGGCTCGTCTTCGCCGTCGACCCCACCTCGGCCGACGCCTCCACCATAGGCGGCAACGTGGCCATGAATGCAGGCGGCAAGAAGGCGGTGCTGTGGGGCACGGCGGTGGACAACCTGGTGTCCTGGAAGATGGTCACCCCTGATGCCGACTGGCTGGAGGTGACGCGGCTCGTCCACAACCGCGGCAAGATCCACGAGGTGGCGCTGGCGCGGTTCGAACTCAAGCGCTTCCATGCCGACGGCCGCCCCAAGGGCGAGCCGCAGATCCTGGAGATCCCGGGCAGCCGCTTCCGCAAGGCCGGGCTCGGCAAGGACGTCACCGACAAATTCCTGGCCGGGCTGCCCGGCATCCAGAAGGAGGGCTGCGACGGGCTCATCACCCAGGCCAGCTTCATCCTGCACCGCCTGCCCCGGCACGGCCGCACCCTGTGCCTGGAGTTCTTCGGCTGCGCGCACGAGGCCGTCCCGGCCATCGTCGAGGTCAAGCGCTACACCGATGCGCGGCCGGGCGGGGTGCAGCTGGCCGGCCTGGAGCACCTCGACGCCCGCTATGTCAAGGCGGTGGGCTATGCCACCAAGGCGAACCGCACGGGACGCCCCACCATGGTCCTGCTGGCCGATGTGGTGGGCGAGGACGAGGCCGCCGTCGAGGCTGCAGCGGAGCACATCGTCGGGCTCGCACGCGCGCGCGGCGGCGAGGGCTTCATCGCCGCCGATCCGGCGCAGCGGCGCAAGTTCTGGCTCGACCGCGCGCGCACGGCGGCCATCGCCGCCCATACCAACGCCTTCAAGATCAACGAGGACGTGGTCATCCCCCTGGAGCGCCTGGCCGACTACAACGACGGCATCGAGCGCATCAACATCGAGCTGTCGATCGCCAACAAACTCGATCTGCTCGACGCCCTGGAGGTCTTCCTGCGCGGAGCGCTGCCCGTCGCCCAGGACGACGAGGTAGAGGCCGACCCCCAACTCACCGAGGCGCGCCGCGCCCAGGCCCTGGCGCTCATCGATGCCGTGCGCCGCCGCTGGCAGGGCTATCTCGCCGGGCTCGACCGGCCGCTGCCACTCGACGCCAGCGGGCCGGACGGGCGGCCCATCACCGTCGCGGGTGAGAAGACCGTGTTTCGCGCCCTGCAGGACAAAAGCCTGCGCGTGTCCTGGAAGCGTGAGGTGCGCGCCGTGCTGCGGCAGATCTTCACCGGTCGCGAATACGAGCCGGTGCTCGCCGAATGCGAGCGCATCCACGCGCGTGTGCTCAAGCGCCGGGTGTTCGTGGCCCTGCACATGCACGCCGGCGACGGCAACGTGCACACCAACATCCCCGTCAACTCCGACGACTACGCCATGCTCAAGACCGCCGATGCGGCGGTGGCGCGTATCATGCGCCTAGCCGAGGACCTGGGCGGGGTGATCTCGGGCGAGCACGGCATCGGCATCACCAAGCTTGCGTTCCTGCGCCCCGAGGCGCTGGAGGCGTTCGCCCGCTACAAACGTGCGGTGGACCCCGATGGGCGCTTCAACAAGGGCAAGCTGCTCGCCGGGGCCGACCTCGCCAATGCCTACACGCCGAGCTTCAACCTGCTGGAGCTGGAATCCCTCATCATGGAGCAGTCCGAGATCGGGGCCATCGCCGACGCCATCAAGGACTGCCTGCGCTGCGGCAAGTGCAAGCCGGTATGCAACACCCATGTGCCGCGCGCCAACCTGCTCTACAGCCCGCGCAACAAGATCCTCGCCACCAGCCTCCTGATCGAGGCCTTCCTGTACGAGGAGCAGACCCGGCGCGGCGTGTCCGCCAACCACTTCGCCGAGTTCGACGACGTGGCCGCCCATTGCACCATCTGCCACAAGTGCAAGAACCCCTGCCCGGTGGACATCGATTTCGGCGAGGTCTCCGCCGCCATGCGCCAGTTCCTGCGCGACCAGGGCAAAAAGCCTTTCAATCCGGGCGCGGCGGCGGCGATGTTCTTCCTCAACGCCACGCACCGCCGCACCATCGAATGGACCCGCACGCTCATGATCGGCTGGGGCTACCGGGTGCAGCGCTGGGGCCATGGCCTGGTGCGCCGGCTCGGCCTCGCCCAGGCCCAGAGCCGGCATCCGCCCGCCACGGTGGGCCGCCCGGCGGTGCCGGCCCAGGTGATCCACTTCTTCAACAAGCCCCTACCGGCCAAGATGCCGGCACGGCCGATGCGCGCGCTGCTGGGGCTGGACGACCCCAGCATGGTGCCCATCCTGCGCGACCCGGCCAAGGTCGGGGAGGAGGCCGAGGCCGTGTTCTACTTCCCAGGCTGCGGCAGCGAGCGCCTGTTCTCACAGGTGGGCCTCGCCACCCTGGCCTGGCTCTACGAGCTGGGCGCGCAGACGGTGCTGCCGCCGGGATACCTGTGCTGCGGCTACCCCCAGACCTCGGCGGGCCATCGGGAGAAGGGCGAGGCCATCACCACCGCCAACCGCATCCTGTTCCATCGCGTGGCCAACACGCTCAACTACCTGGACATCAAGACCGTGCTCGTGTCCTGCGGCACCTGCCTCGATCAGCTCAGCCAGTACCATTTCGAGCAGATCTTCCCCGGCTGCCGCATCCTGGACATCCATGAATATCTGCTCGAGCGGGGGGTGGCGCTGGAGGGGGCCCAGGGCGTGCGCTACATGTACCACGACCCCTGCCACAGCCCGACCAAGGTCCATCCCCCCCTTGCCACGGCCAAGGGCCTGCTCGGCACCGAAGTGAGGCTGTCCGAGCGCTGCTGCGGCGAGTCCGGCACGCTCGCCACCACCCGGCCGGACATCTCCACTCAGGTGCGCTTCCGCAAGGAGGAGGAGATCCACCGCGTGGCCGATGCCCGGCGCGCCGAGGGCGGCGATGGCCCTATCAAGCTGCTGACCTCCTGCCCTTCCTGTCTGCAGGGGCTCAGCCGGTTCGAGCCGGACACCGGGGTCGAGGTCGACTACCTCGTCGTCGAGCTGGCGCGCCTGAAGCTCGGCGAGGATTGGATGGATCGCTTCCTCCGGCAGGTGCAAAATGGGGGCGTGGAACGGGTTTTGCTGTAGAGGACGAGATGGGACACGCGCTGGTCAGGCCTGCCTGCTACGAGGACCTCCTGGACCTGCCGGAACGGCTGGTCGGCGAGATCATCGGCGGGCGACTCGTCACCCATCCGCGGCCGACGCCGCGGCATGCCCGTGCCCACACCCGTCTGGGTGCAGAGCTCGATGGCCCTTTCGACCAGGGCCGGGGCGGCCCAGGAGGCTGGTGGATCCTGGACGAACCCGAGATCCACATCGACGCCGACATCCTGGTGCCGGACCTGGCCGGCTGGCGCCGCGAGCGCCTGCCGAGCCTGCCGCAGACGGCCTGGTTCGAGCAGGCGCCGGACTGGGTGTGCGAGGTCCTCTCGCCATCGACGGCGCGGGTGGATCGGGTGGAGAAGCTGCCGCCTAACGCGCGTTGTGGGGTGGGGCACGCCTGGCTGGTCGATCCCGAGCTGCGCACCCTGGAGGCCTATGCCAACGGGGAGGAGCGCTGGGTGTTGCTTGCCACCCTCAAAGACGACGACCCGGCGGCGCTGCCGCCGTTCGCTGCGGTGACCTTCTCCCTGGCGGGGTTGTGGCCGGATTGACCGATTGCCCGCTCTGCCGGCACGCCCCGGAGGCCGTGCTGTGGCAGGACGGCCTCTGCCGGGTCATCTGGGTGGCGGATCCGGACTACCCGGGCTACTGCCGCGTCATCCTGAACGATCACGTGCGCGAGATGACCGACCTGCCCGAGGTCGAGCGCCAGCGGCTGATGACGGTGGTCTTCGCCGTGGAGGCGGCGTTGCGCGAGGTGCTGCTACCCACCAAGGTCAACCTCGCCAGCCTGGGCAATCAGGTGCCGCACTTGCACTGGCACGTGATCCCGCGCTACGAGGACGACCGGCACTACCCCGACCCGATCTGGGCGCCGCCGCGCCGCCCGCCGCGGCCGCGCGCCGAGCAGGAGGGGCTCAGGCAGCGGCTGGCCCGGGCGGTGTCGGCGTTGCTGACGTCGCCGGAATGATGCGCTCGGCGGGAAAGACCGCGGTGAAGGTGCTGCCCTTGCCGACCGTGCTCTCGATCTTGAGCCGTCCCTCGTGGCGCTGCAGGACGTGCTTGACGATGGCCAGCCCCAGTCCGGTGCCGCCCGTGGCCCGCGAGCGGCCGCGGTCCACGCGGTAGAAGCGTTCCGTGAGGCGCGGGATGTGCTGGGCCTCGATGCCCTCGCCCGTGTCGCTGACCGAAAACTCTGCCCCACCGGCGGCCGTGTTGCGCCAGCGCAGGGTGATCTCGCCACCGGGCGGGGTGTAGCGCACCGCGTTCGACACCAGGTTGCCGAAGGCACTGTGGAGCTCCTTCGCGTTGCCGGCGATGCGGGCGTCGCTGTCCAACTCCAACCGCAGCGTATGGCGGCCGCCGCTCAGGCTCTGCGCCTCACGCAGCAGACCTTGGAGCAACGCCGGCACATCCACCGGCTCCACCTGGGTGTCGGTATCCGACTCCAGGCGTGCCAGGGTGAGCAGGTCATCGACCAGGCGCCGGATGCGCTCGGACTGCTCCCGCATGAGCTGGATGTGGTTGCGGAACTGTTCTGGATCGGGGTGTTCTATGTCGGCGAAGGCCTCGAGAAAGCCCACGATCACGGTAATGGGGGTGCGCAGCTCGTGCGAGACGTTGGCCACGAAGTCGCGCCGCATGGCATCCACCCGCGCCAATTCCGTGATGTCATGGCACAGCAGCATCTTCTGGTTGCGCGACAGGGGCACCCATTGCAGGGTCAGGGTGCGGTTGCCGTCCGTCGCCGCCGGCATGGTGAAGGCACCACTGTCCGGCGTGCCCGCCAGCCAGGCATTGAAGGCGGTGTTGCGGACGATGTAACCGATGAATTGACCCACATCGCGCTGGTTTTTCAGGCCGAGCTGGCCCTGGGCCGCCTGGTTGAACCAGACGATGCGGTGCTGGTCGTCGAGGATGACCACCCCATCCGGCAACAGGCGCGCCGCATGCAGCATCTGTTCCAGGTCGGCATGGCTGCGGTCACGGTCCTCCCGGTGGGATCGTATCAACTTGTCCACCCGATAAAAGATGTCTCCCCACAGCCCACCGGCTTGCGGTGCCGGTTGCGCCGGTGCGCTCAACCAGGCCTCCAGGCGTCTGAGTTGGCGCAGCTGCAGGCCCAGTTGCAGGGCGAGGCCGATGCTCAGGGCGAGCAGGCCGGCGCGGGCGTCGGCGGCGAGCCAGAGTAGCAGGGAGAGGACGAGCAGGCCCAGCAGAGATGCCAGGGGCCGCCACCAATAGGGCTGCACGGGCGGATGTCGGATGGAACGGCCCGCAGATTCTAGTTCAGGTCGCCGACAGACGATATCCGGAACCGCGCACGGTCTGGATCAGGCGATTGTGGCCGGTGGGCTCCAGGGCGCTGCGCAGCCGCCGGATGTGTACGTCGACGGTGCGTTCCTCGACGAAGACGTGATCGCCCCAGACGTGATCCAGCAGTTGCGAACGCGAATAGACCCGCTCCGGGTGGGTCATCAGGAAATGCAGCAGGCGGAACTCGGTGGGGCCCAGTTCCAGCGGCGTGCCATCGCCGAAGACGCGATGGCTGACCGGATCGAGTCTGAGGCCCGCGATCTCCACCGGGTCCTCGGTCATCTGCGGGGCGCGCCGGCGCAACACCGCCTTGATGCGGGCCATCAGCTCGCGCGGGCTGAAGGGTTTGGTGATGTAGTCGTCGGCGCCCACGTCCAAGCCGAGGACCTTGTCCCGCTCCTCGGCACGCGCGGTGAGCATGATGATGGGGATCGCTTTGAGCCTATGGTCGGCGCGCACGCGGCGGGCGAAGTCGATGCCGGACATGCCGGGCAGCATCCAATCGAGCAGGATCAGGTCGGGCAGGGCCCCGCGCAGCATGCCGAAGGCCTCCTCCGCATCCGCGGCCACCAGCACGTCATGGCCGTGCTGCCCCAGATTGAATTTGAGGACCTCCTGGATGCCGGGTTCGTCTTCGACCACCAGTATGGTTGCGGACATGGTCACCCCGTTGGCTGCACTAGTCGAAACGACGCGATCTTATGACGTTTACGTGTACGTATTATGACAAGCGGGTCATGCGCTCGCGCCGGTCACCGCGGGTCGCCCGGCAGGATAGACCGCCCTCCCGGGCAGGCCGGATCCCTTGAGCGGGGACGCGGCGTCATAGTATCGTCAACGGAACATTCGAAAGGACGCCCACATGTACACCCCTCAGGAAAAGGCCCGCATCATCGCCGAGGCCCTGCCCTACATCCAGCGCTTCTATGACAAGACGGTGGTGGTCAAGTACGGCGGCAACGCCATGGTCGACCCGGTGCTCAAGGCGGCCTTCGCCCGCGACGTGGTGCTGCTCAAGCTCGTGGGCATGAACCCGGTCGTCGTGCATGGCGGCGGGCCACAGATCGAGGATCTGTTGAAAAGGGTGGGCAAGAAGGGCGAATTCATCCAGGGCATGCGGGTGACGGACGCCGAGACCATGGATGTGGTCGAGATGGTCCTGGGCGGCCTGGTCAACAAGGAGATCGTCAACCTCATCAACGGCGCCGGCGGCAAGGCCGTGGGCCTCACCGGCAAGGACGGCCGCTTCATCCGCGCCAGGAAGCTGCTCATGCCCTCGCGAGACCGGCCCGGCGACTTGATCGACATCGGCCAGGTGGGGGAGATCACCCAGATCGACCCCTCCTTGATCGCCTTTCTCGACTCCGGCGACTTCATCCCGGTGATCGCCCCCATCGGGGTGGGCGAGGCGGGCGAGACCTACAACATCAATGCCGACGTGGTGGCGGGAAAGCTTGCCGAGGTGCTCAAGGCGGAGAAGCTGGTGCTGCTCACCAACACCCCGGGCGTGCTCGACCGCGACGGCAACCTGCTCACGGGGCTCACGCCGAGGAAGATCGACGAACTGGTCGCCGACGGCACGCTCTCCGGCGGCATGCTGCCCAAGATCGCCTCCGCCCTGGATGCGGCCCGGAGCGGGGTGAAGGCCGTGCACATCATCGATGGCCGCGTCGAGCACGCCCTGCTGCTGGAGATCATGACCGACCAGGGGGTGGGCACGCTGATCAGGGCGGCCTAGCAGGTGTCAGGTTACAGGTTACAGACCAGTTTGCGCGCCGCGCAGCGGCACGGATACTTAATCTGAAACCTGACAGCTGTAACCTGACACCTGCTACCCCCTTCGCATCGACTCGAAGAAGGCGTCGTTGTCCTTGGTGACGCGGATCTTGTCGAGCAGGAATTCCATGGCCTCGAGGTCGTCCATGGGATAGAGCAGTTTTCTCAATACCCAGATCTTCTGCAGGATCTCCGGCTTGATGAGCAGCTCTTCCTTGCGGGTGCCGGAGCGGTTGACGTTGATGGCGGGATAGACCCGCTTTTCCGCCATGCGCCGGTCGAGGTGGATCTCCAGGTTGCCGGTGCCCTTGAATTCCTC
The DNA here is from genome assembly GCA_037445185.1 of Hydrogenophilales bacterium. Lineage (GTDB taxonomy): Bacteria > Pseudomonadota > Gammaproteobacteria > Burkholderiales > Thiobacillaceae > JANWZL01. Next base: position 28,394 of record JBBIKZ010000001.1, read on the forward strand.
GTAGATCACGTCGTCCATGCGGCTGCCGGTGTCGATGAGCGCGGTGGCCAGGATGGTGAGTGAACCGCCCTCCTCGATGTTGCGCGCCGCGCCGAAGAAGCGCTTGGGCTTCTGCAGGGCATTGGCGTCCACGCCGCCGGTGAGCACCTTGCCCGAGGCCGGCTGCACGGTGTTGTAGGCGCGCGCCAGCCGCGTAATGGAGTCGAGCAGGATGACCACGTCCTTCTTGTGCTCGACCAGGCGCTTGGCCTTCTCCAGCACCATCTCCGCCACCTGCACGTGGCGGCTGGCCGGCTCATCGAAGGTGGAGGCCACCACCTCGCCTTTGACGGTGCGCGTCATCTCGGTCACCTCCTCGGGGCGCTCGTCGATGAGCAGGACGATCAGCACGGCCTCGGGGTGGTTGGCGGTGATGGCGTGGGCGATGTGCTGCAGCATCACCGTCTTGCCCGACTTGGGCGGCGCGACGATCAAGCCCCGCGAGCCCTTGCCGATGGGCGAGATGATGTCGATCACCCGCCCGGTGAGGTTTTCCTCCGCCTTGATGTCCCGTTCCAGCTTGTAGGGCTGGTTCGGGAACAGGGGCGTCAGGTTCTCGAACATGATCTTGTGCTTGAGCGCCTCGGGCGGCTCGCCGTTGACCTTGTCGAGCTTGGTGAGCGCAAAGTAGCGCTCGCCGTCCTTGGGCGTGCGCACCTCGCCCTCGATGGTGTCGCCGGTGCGCAGATTGAAGCGGCGCACCTGCGAGGGCGAGACATAGATGTCGTCGGTATTGGCCAGATAGGAGGTGTCCGGCGAGCGCAGGAAACCGAAACCGTCCGGCAGCACCTCCAGCACGCCGTCCCCGTAGATGATCTCGCCCTGTTTGGCCTTGGTTTTCAGCAGGGCGAAGATGAGCTCCTGCTTGCGCATGCGGTTGGCATTCTCGATGCCGCTCGCCTCTGCCATCGCCAGCAGTTCGCTGACGTGCAGTTGTTTCAATTCCGATAGGTGCATGTTGTCGATGCTGCTGGGGGTAGGACCGGCGCTTGGCCGGGGGCGGGGGAAAGGCGGATCGGGAAGGGGCGCCCGGAAGGACATCCGGGCGCGGGGAGACTAGCGAAGTTCAGATGTTGCTGTCAACAAAGGCGGTGAGCTGCGACTTGGACAGCGCGCCCACCTTGGTCGCCTCCACGTTGCCGTTCTTGAAGATCATCAGGGTCGGGATGCCGCGGATGCCGTACTTGGGCGGGATCTGCTGGTTTTCGTCGATGTTGAGCTTGCAGACCTTGAGACGGCCGCTGTACTCCTTGGCCACCTCGTCGAGTATGGGGGAGATCATCTTGCAGGGGCCACACCAGTCCGCCCAGTAGTCGACCAACACCGGCATGGGCGATTGCAGGACCTCCTGCTCGAAGGTGTCGTCTGTCACGTAGTGGATGTGCTCGCTCATCTTGGAATCCTCGCTTTTGAAGGGGGTGGCGTTAGGGCTATGATAAGCGCCAGCGGAAAGTTGACGCTATGCTAGCGAAAAAGCCACGGAGAAGAAAGGCATGACCTACGTCGTAACCGAGAACTGCATCCAGTGCAAATATACCGACTGCGTGGACGTCTGTCCGGTGGACTGCTTTCACGAAGGGCCCAACTTCCTGGTCATCGACCCCGACGAGTGCATCGACTGCACCCTGTGCGTGGCGGAGTGTCCCGCCGAGGCCATCTTCGCCGAGGATGACGTGCCGGACGATCAGCGCCATTTCATCCAGCTCAATGCCGAACTGGCGAAGCTCTGGCCGGTCATCGTCGAGAAGAAGGATCCCCTGCCCGATGCCGACGCGTGGAACGGCAAACCGGACAAGCTCAAGCTGCTGCAGCGCTGACCCTCGATAGGGTACCTCGAAAAACCTACTGCGCACCCCGATTGCTGCGTTGGGCGGTGTTGGCTCCGGTCGCTACGCTTGACATCGGCTGCGCCGAAACTCGCCATGGAAGGATATTGTCCATGGCTCGTTTTCTCGGTCGCTGCGGCTGCGTCCGCCTTGCACTCGCGCCGCTCGCGACGGTTTTTCGAGGTGCCCGATAGCCGTGGGGCCGCCGCCGCGCATGACAAGCGGCTGCCGAGGACTCGGTTCGCGCCTGCGGCCATCAACCGTCTGCTCCTCCGCAGGGGCGTTCAATCTCCGCTCATGCCCGCCACCCGGATGCCGCTCTGACCGGCGAACTCCAACATGCGGTTGATGGGGCGCACCGCCCGTACACGTATGTCTTCAGGGATGTGAATCTCGTTCTCCCCCGTCTCCAGTACGTGCGCGAGCTTCCTCAGGCCGTTCATCGCCATCCACGGGCAGTGGGCGCAGGACACACAGGTCGCCCCCTTGCCGCCGGTGGGGGCCTCCAGCAGCAGCTTCTGCGGGGCAGCCTCGCGCATCTTGTAGAAGATGCCGATGTCGGTGGCGACGATGAAGCTCGGATTGGGCAGTTCGTGCACGGCGCGGATCAATTGCGTGGTGGACCCCACCACATCGGCCATGGCGATCACCTCCGCCGGCGATTCGGGGTGGACGAGGATGCCTGCCTCCGGGTGCAGCCGCTTGAGCTCACGGATGCCCTCGGCCTTGAACTTCTCGTGCACCACGCAGGCGCCCTGCCAGAGGATCATGTCCGCGCCTGTGGTGCGTTGCACGTAGTCACCCAGGTAGCGGTCCGGCGCCCAGAGGATCTTCTCGCCCCGCGCGGCCAGATGCTGTACCACCTTCACAGCGATGCTGGAGGTGACCACCCAGTCGGCGCGCGCCTTCACCGCCGCCGAGGTGTTGGCATAGACCACCACCGTGCGATCGGGGTGGGCGTCGCAGAAGGGGATGAACGTCTCGGCGGGACAGGACAGGTCCAGTGAACACTCGGCCTTGAGATCGGGCATCAGCACCCGTTTTTCTGGGTTGAGGATCTTGGCCGTCTCGCCCATGAAACGCACGCCGGCCACCACCAGGGTCTTGGCCTGCGAGGCATGGCCGAAGCGCGCCATCTCCAGGGAGTCCGACACGCAGCCGCCGGTCTCCTCGGCCAGGCGCTGCAGGTCGGCCGAGGTGTAGTAGTGCGCCACCAGCACGGCGTCCTGTTCCTTGAGCAGCCGCTTGATGCGCGCGACGAGCTCAGTGCGTTCGGCCTCGCTCAGGCTCTCCTCGACGACGGGCGGCACGTCCAGCACTGGCTGGGAGGGTGGGAAAGCGGCAGGGGTCATGATGGTTGTACCTGGTCCGGGGCGGTGACTGACTAACTACGCATCATAGTCACAATTGGGGGCCATAGGCAGGACTGTCAAGGCAGGGCTGTCAAGAGACGGTCTGCCCCCCCAGTTGGTAGACTGCCGGACCATGCGACAACTGATCCTCGACATCCGACCCGACGCGCCACCCAATCTCGCTAACTTTCTGCCAGGGGCCAATGCGGAGGCCTTGGAGGCCTTGCGTGCAGCGTCGGCGGGCAGCGCCGCGCAGACGGTGATCTATCTCTGGGGGGTGCCGGGTGTCGGCAGGACCCACCTGCTGCGCGCCACGGTAGCAGCGGCACGGGCGCTGGGCCGGCCGGCCCGCTACGTGCCGGCCGGCGCGCCGCTGCCCGAGGCCCCGTTCGGATTGCTGGCGGTGGACGATGTGCAGGCCCTCGACGCGACCGGCCAGATTGCCCTGTTCGACCGCATCAACTCGGCCCGGGAGGGTCAGGGGATGGTTGTGGCTGCCGGTGACGCCGCCCCCGCCCGCCTGGCCTTGCGGCCGGATCTGGCGAGCCGCCTGGCATGGGGGCTGGTCTTCGCGTTGCAGCCCTTGCACGACGACCACAAGCGCCTGGCCCTCCTCGAGCGGGCCCGCGCCCGCGGCATGGCGCTGCCCGAAGAGGTCGCGCGCTACCTGCTCAGCCATTGTCGGCGCGACCTGCCCAACCTGTTGGCGCTCGTCGATGCGCTGGATGCCTACTCGCTTAGCCGCAAACGGCCGATTACCCTGGCCTTGCTCAAATCCATGCTCAAGGCAGACTAGCGACGATGCACCTGGCCGCCTGCATCAGTCATCACGGACGCGGGCATCTGGCCCAGACCGCGCCGGTGCTCAACGCCTTGCCGGCGCTGTGGCCCGGGCTGCGACTGACGGTGATCTCGGCCTTGCCCCCAGCCGTGCTGGCCAGCCGCATCCGCGTCCCTTTCAGCCATCTGCCGGATGCGCTCGACTGCGGCATGATCATGCAGGATGCCCTGCGCATCGACCTCAAGGCGAGCCTCGAGGCTTATCGTGCCTGCCACGCCGCGTGGCCGATGCGCGTGTCGAGGCTGGCGGAGCGCTTGCAGCACGAACGCGTCGATGCCGTGCTGAGCAACATCGCCTATCTGCCGCTCGCTGCCGCCCAGGCCGCTGGCTTGTGCGCCGCGGCCTTGTGCTCCCTCAACTGGCACGACATCTTCCGCCACTACCTGGGCGAGATGGATGACGCGGGGGAGATCCTGGGCCAGATGTCGGCGGCCTATCGGAGCGCCGCGGTCTTTTACCGGCCGGCGCCGGCCATGTCCATGCCCGGCCTGGCCCATACCGTCGCCGTGCCCCCCATCGCCGAGGCCGGCATCGCGCGGCGGGAGGAACTGCGCCGCCGGCTCGATCTACCCGCAGGCTGCCGGCTGGTGCTCGTCGGCATGGGGGGTATCGCTTACCGTTTACCGGGAACGCATTGGAGCCGGGGCCGGGACCTGGTCTGGCTGGTGCCCGACGACTGGGCGCGGGACGGCAGGCGCGTCCATGGCCTCTCCGAGACGGGCATGCCATTCGGCGATCTGCTCGCGTCCTGTGATGCCCTGATCACCAAGCCGGGTTATGGCAGCTTCGTCGAGGCAGCGGCGGCCGGCGTGCCCGTGCTCTATCTGCCGCGACCGGACTGGCCGGAGACCCCCTACCTGGTGGACTGGCTGCATCGCCATGTCCATGCCCTAGAGATCGACGAGGCCGCCTGGGCGGAGGGTGGGGTCGCGGACGCCCTCGCGCGGCTTTGGGCGCGACCACCGCGCCCGCGGCTACGACCGACGGGTGCCCAGGTGGTGGCGGGCCGGCTACGGGAACTGTTCGGCTAGAGGCGTGCGGGTCGTGCCTGCAGCGCTCAGCCCGCCTGCTGCTGCTCGCGAGCGATCTCCTCGTGCACCTTGGCCATGTCCAATTCCCTTGCCCGCGCGATGAGGTCGTCCAAGGCGCTCGCGGGCAGGGCGCCCGGTTGTGCATAGATTATGACCTTTTCTCGGAAGATCATCAGGGTGGGGATGGAGCGGATCTGGAAGTGGGCGGCCAGGGCTTGTTCCTCTTGCGTGTTGACCTTGGCGAAGACGATATCCGGGTGCTTCTCCGACGCCGCCTCGAATACCGGGGCGAAGCCGCGGCAGGGTCCGCACCACGGGGCCCAGAAGTCGACGATGACGAAGTCGTTGTTGAGTACGGTCTGTTCGAAATTGGCTTGATTGAGTTCGACGACGGCCATGGGTGTCTTCCCTATGAGTTGATCAGATAGCCCGGTGGATCGGTGGCCAGCCCGGCTGCCGCGCCATCGCGACGGCGCAGCGGACACGAAAAAGCCGACCTGACGGTCGGCTTGCACACATATCACGTGGTTGGCGCCTTCACCCAGCCGCCAGCAGACGGGGCCTGGTCTCCCCGGAACGCCGCCACAGGTTGGGGCTCACCTTGAGATTCGCCTTCACCTCGGCGCGCTGGACGGCCGTGACAAGCTCGGTCGCCAAGGCACGGGCCTGACTGGGGGTCAGGGTGAGTGCGGTCCCATGGGTTCCCTCCACGCTGATGGTCACCCGATCTTGTCCGTCTATAGTCGTCGTCAGTTGTACTTGCACCTGGGTCACCTGTGATGTCATGTCGTTCTCCCTACTGCCTGTCCTCGTTGTGCATCCATGTGCAGCATGAAGCGTGCCAGAGGAAGGCCATCGGCACTGCAGCAACATGCCCTATTCAATCATGGGCATTTGAAGAATTTATGATCTCGCTGCGCCGGCGCTTTGCCGGAACGTCAACAGGACTGTCGGGATATCGACAAGTGTCGGTTCCGCACGGCCGTTCCGAAGGAACCGACATTCCCCCCCGGGGGGAGACGAGCGCAGCGAGTAGGGGGCCGTCGCATCTCGGTTCCGCACGGCCGTTCCGAAGGAACCGACATTCCCCCCCGGGGGGAGACGAGCGCAGCGCGTTAGGGACCCGTCATAGTCGGGCCGCTTGACGACAAAAAAGGCGAGCCGGAGGCTCGCCTTCGGCTTACTGTGGACGGCCTCAGGCCACGGCCTTTTTGGCTGCGGTCTTCTTGGCGGCAGCGGGTTTGGCCGCCGCGGGTTTGGCGGCTGCCTTCTTCTCTGCCGCCGCGGGCTTGGCGGCGGGCTTGGCCGATGCTTTCTTGGCGGTGGCGGCTTTCGCGGCCGGGGCTGCAGCGGCCTTGGCCGGCGACTTCTTGGCCGCGGCGGGCTTGTCGGCCGGGGCAGCCGCTGCCTTGACGGCGGATGTCTTGGCTGCGGGTGCGGCCGCCGCCTTCTTCGCCGGGGCCTTCTGCGCGGTCGTGGTCTTGGCGGCGGTGGAGGCGCTCACGGCAGCCGATTGGGTGGCTGCCGCCTTCGCGGCAGGCTTTTTGGCGGGGGCGGCCGCCTTGGCGGCAGGCTTCTTGGCGGCGGTTGCTGCCTTGGCGGCGGTGGTGCTTGCGGATTTGGCTGCGGGCATCTCACACTCCTTTGATGGCGGCCCTGTATGAGGCCGAAAATCCTTGCAGTTCAAGGGTTTCCGCGCTTTTCCTGCGCGTTGTCGTAATTCTAGAACAAAAAATCGGCGCCACTGCAAGAATCTATGCGCCTTGACGACCCATGGTGCACATCAAAGGGCTTCATCGCGTGGTTTCAAGGCAACAGATGTTCGCCGGCGATGAGATCGGCGAGGGTCTCCCGCGCCCGCACGAGGTGCGCCTCGAGCCCGTCCACCATGATCTCGGCCGCGCGCGGACGGCTGTTGTAGTTGGAGCTCATGCTCATGCCGTAGGCGCCCGCGGAGCCTATGGCGAGAAGGTCGCCCTCGCCGAGAGCCAGGTCGCGATCGCGCGCGAGGAAGTCGCCGCTCTCGCACACCGGCCCCACGATCTGATAGCGGCGTGGGTCGCCTGCGCGCGCGCGCACGGGCTGGACGTCGTGCCAGGCATCGTAGAGCGACGGGCGCATGAGGTCGTTCATGGCCGCATCCACCACGGCGTAGTCGCGGGTCTCGCCGTGTTTGAGATACAGCACGCGCGTAATGAGCACACCGGCATTGGCCACCAGCGAGCGTCCCGGCTCGACGATCAGCCGTTCGCGACGCCCGGCCATCTGGCCCAACAGCACCTGTGTGTAATCGCTCACCGCCGGCGGCGTCTCCCCGCCGTAGCGCACTCCCAGGCCGCCGCCCATGTCGATGTGTTCCAGCCGGATGCCGGCGTCCGCCAGGCGGTCCGCCAGGGTCAGGACCCGCTCCAGGGCCTGGGCGAACGGACCGGTGTCCAGGAGCTGGGAGCCGATATGGCAGTCGATGCCGGTCACGTGGAGATGGGGCAGCTCTACCGCCTTGAGGTAGAGGTCGTAGGCCCGATCGTAGGGGATGCCGAACTTGCTCTCCTTGAGCCCCGTGGCGATGTAGGGATGCGTGCGGGCATCGACGTCGGGGTTGATCCTGAGGGCGATGCGGGCGGGACGACCCACCCCGGCCGCCACACGGTTGAGATGGACGAGCTCGCTCTCCGATTCGACGTTGAAGCACAGGATGCCGGACTCCAGCGCCGTGCGCATCTCCTCTTCCGTCTTGCCCACGCCGGAGAACACCACCTTGCCCGGGTCTCCGCCCGCCGCCAGGACCCTGGCGAGCTCCCCGCCCGACACGATGTCGAAGCCGGCACCGAGGCGGGCGAACACGTTGAGCACGGCGAGGTTGGAATTGGCCTTGACCGCGTAGCAGATCAGATGCGGGTGAGCCGCCAGGGCCCTTGCATAGGCCTGATAGGCCTGGGTCAGGGCGGCACGCGAGTAGACGTAACAGGGGGTGCCCCAGGTGGCGGCGATGCGCTCGAGCGATACGCCCTCGCAGTGCAGCACCCCATCGATGCAGCGGAAGGGATTCATGGGCGTTGCGCTGCCTGGCCCGTCGCCTGAGTGCCTTGCGTCTGGGGCGGTGTGTCCGGCAGGTAGAGCGGTCCGCGTTTGCCACAGCCGATCAGCAAGAGCATGACCAACAACACAGGGAGGGTCGATCGCATCGGGGGAACGGATACAATGAGGGTGGACGTCGCGTGCGATGCACGCGGGCAGAGTCTAGCATGGGGACAGGACATGGATGATGGCGATTACGGTCGTCTGGCCGATGAAGCGATGCAGCGCATCGAGGCGGGTCTGGATGCCGCCGACGGCGATTTCGACCATGAATTGGCTGCCGGCGGCGTGCTGGAGATCGCCTGCGCGAACGGTTCCAAGATCGTCGTGAACCGTCAGGCCGCCGCGCACGAGATCTGGGTGGCCGCGCGTTCGGGCGGTTTCCACTATCGCTGGGATGGCAGCCGCTGGCGGGATACGCGATCCGGGGAAGAGTTGTTTGCCGCGCTCGAACGCCTGCTGGCCGAACAGGGGGCCGGCACGGTCCGGTTCGCCTGAACGCTCGGGCCGGCGAGGCTGTGGGCGGCGGTGCGCGTCATGGCGAATGAGGCCTTGTTCGTCCATCTGCCCGAGCTGACCGAGCAGCTCGGCGCGGAGCACGTGCAGGCGTTGCTCGATCGCGTCGAGGTCTTGCGCCTCGAGACGGGCACGGTGCTGATCCGCGATCAGGCCCCCATGGAGACGTTCCATCTCTTGCTGGAGGGCACGCTCGCGCTGTCCATCGAACTCGATGGCCACACCATCCAGCTGGGCGAGCTCAAGCCCGGCAACTGGATCGGCGAGGTCGCCTATCTGTCGGGATCGCCGACGGCCTGTGCCACCGTGACGGCCACCCGCGAGGTCACGCTCGCACGGTTGTCGTATGCGGATTTCGAGGCGATGGTGGCCGAGGATCCCATCGCCGCCTGTCGGCTGATGCACGGCTTCATCCTCATGCTCATCCGCCGCCTGCGCGTGACGGCCAACGACCCCATCCTGGATCCCGACGGCCAGTTCCACATCTACGGCGAGCTGTCGGTGCCCTGGGATGACCTCGCCCAGCATCGCCACAGCGTGCTGGATTTTCTCAAACGGCTGCTGGGGGGCGCGGATGCTGCTTAAGCGATTTCTGCACACGCTGCCGGGCTTCGAGCGGATGTCTGAGCAGGATGTCGAGCACATCGCGGCCGCCATGCGGGTGGACGACTATCCCGACGGCCATGTCTTCGTCTATCAGGACAAGCTGGCCAGGGAACTCTTTCTCGTCCTGGATGGCAGGGTGAGCGTGTGCCGCTATGGCAGGACGGGCAAGTACTACTGCCTCAAGACCCTGGGGCCGGGCGAATTCTTCGGCCTGCTCTCCCTCGCCGAGGGCGCGCCGTCGGAGGCCAGTTGCGTCGCGGCGGGGCCGGTGCGCGTGGCGCACCTGCCGTTCAGCGCCTTCACCCTGCTCAATCAGCCCGATTCGCAGATCGGCTGTCGCTTCCAGTTCGTCATCGCCAGCCAGCTCGCGCGCGACCTCAACGACCGTCACCGCGCATTGCGGGAACTGCTCGCCCGCATCTACGGCGCCAAGCCGGCCTAGGCGCGGACGCCTGGCATTACGGCGCCGGGCTCATGGGTGGGTCCGTTCCAGTTCCAGGCGCGCGCGGGCGATGGCGGCGCGCACCTGCGCAGGGGCGGTGCCGCCCGGATGGTCACGCGCGCTGAGCGATCCCTCCAGGGTGAGGACGTCATAGACGTCCTCGGCGATCAGGCTGGAGAAGGTCTGCAGGTCGGCCAGCGGCAGTTGCGCCAAGTCGCAGCCGCTCGTTTCGGCCAGGCGTACGGCGCGTGCCACCGCCTCGTGCGCCTCACGGAAGGGCAGGCCGCGTTTGACCAGATAGTCCGCCAGATCGGTGGCGGTGGCGTGGCCTTCGACCGCGGCCCGGCGCATGGCCTCGGCGTTGACCCGGATGCCGGGCACCAGTGCGGCGAACAGGGACAGGGAATCGATGAGGGTGTCGGCGGCGTCGAACAGGGGCTCCTTGTCCTCCTGGTTGTCTTTGTTATAGGCCAGGGGCTGGCCCTTCATCAGGGTGAGCAGGGCGATCAGGTGTCCGTTCATGCGCCCCGTCTTGCCGCGCATCAATTCTGGCACGTCCGGGTTCTTCTTCTGCGGCATGATGGACGAACCGGTACAGAAGCGGTCAGGCAGGTCGATGAAGGCGAAGCGGGGGGTCATCCACAGGACGATTTCCTCCGACATGCGCGATAGGTGGGTCATGATGAGCGCCCCGGCGGCGAGGAATTCGATGGCGAAGTCGCGGTCGGACACCGCGTCCAGGGAGTTCTCGCACACCGCCTCGAAGCCCAGTTCGCGCGCGACGAACTCGCGGTCGATGGGGAAGCTGGTGCCGGCCAGTGCCGCCGCGCCGAGGGGCAGGCGGTTGACCCGCCGACGGCAGTCGGCCAGGCGCTCCGCATCGCGCCTGAACATCTCCTGCCAGGCCATGAGATGGTGGCCGAAGGTGACCGGTTGGGCGGCCTGGAGGTGGGTGAAACCGGGCATCACCGTGTCGGCATGCTGCTCGGCCTGGTCCAGCAGGGCAAGCCGGGCCTGGCGTAGCAGGGCCTGGATGCGGTCGATGGCGTCCCTCAGCCACAGGCGCACGTCGGTGGCGACCTGGTCGTTGCGCGAGCGGCCGGTGTGCAGCCGCTTGCCGGCCTCGCCGATCTTGCGCGTGAGCGCCCGCTCGATGTTGAAATGTACATCCTCGTCGTCAAGATTCCAGACGAAGCTGCCGTTATCGATCTCGGCAAGGATTTCCGAGAGCCCGCGGCGGATGTCGGCGAGATCGGCATCGCTCAGGATGCCGGTTTGGTTGAGCATGGCGGCGTGCGCGAGCGACGCCTGGATGTCGAACGGGGCCAGTCGCCAATCGAAGGGGATGGAGGCGGTATAGCGCTTGACGCGCTCGTCCACCGGTTCGCTGAAGCGTCCGGACCAGGTGGCGGCGAGGTCTGCCATGGGCGTGGGTTGAGGGGTTAAATTAACAGACTCAATAGACGGGCAACGGCGACCCCTTCCGTGCAGTCGGATCGCGGGCCGCAGGCAGGAGTTCGAGGTGTGATTATGCCAAACCGTACGGCTGTGCAACTGCCGGATTTTCGCAATCTGGGGGTCTTGTTGCGCGCCGCGCTGGCGGTGCAGGTGCTGGCGCTGGCGGCGGCCGTGGTCGACAGCCCGGACCTGGCCGACGTGGCTACCGCCTTTCTGGGCATGGCCGCGGTGCTGCAGCCGCCCTTGTTGCTCATGTTGCTGTTGGCCTACTTGGGCGCACCCTGGTTGCTGCGGCAGCCCTATCACCTCGGTGTCGCGGTCATCGTCATGCTGAGCGCGCTGGTCACCATGCTGTGGCACATGGTGTTGCATCTGCGCTTTCCGGACACCGAGCAGGGCAGCGTCATGCGCGCGGTGCTGCTATCAGGCGGGACCACGCTTGCGGTGGTGGCCTATTTCGATTGGCGCCACCGCGTGCTCTCCCCCGCGCTGGCGGAGGCGAGGCTACAGGCGCTGCAATCGCGCATCCGGCCGCACTTCCTCTACAACAGCCTGAACACCGTCCTGTCCCTCGTGCGTCACTCCCCAAGCCAAGCCGAGGAGGTACTGGCCAATCTGGCCGATCTGTTCCGTGTACACATGGCGGACAACCGGCAGCTCTCCCCCCTGTCCAGGGAGATCGAACTCGCCCGCGCCTATGCGGGGCTCGAGCAGATCCGCCTCGGCGAGCGGCTGAAGCTGACCTGGAAGGTCGACAACGCGCCCGCCGATGCCCTGCTGCCGCCCCTGGTGCTGCAGCCGCTGCTGGAGAATGCCATCTATCACGGCGTGGAGGGCAGCCCGTCCGGTGGCGAGGTGCGTGTGGACGTCTTCGCGCGCGACAACCAGCTCCATCTGGTCTTGCGTAACCCCACCCAGGCGGGGGGCGAGCGTCGCGGTGGCAATCGCATGGCCCTGTCCAATATCCGCGAGCGACTGGCCCTGCACTTCGACGCCGATGCCCGTCTGACCACCCACGAGGTGGCGGGGGAATTCATCGTGCAGGCGGTGATGCCGTTGCGCCGGGGGACGCCGGATGCAGCCGCAAGCTGAGCCCACGCCGGCTGTTCCCGCCGCGGCACAGGCCGGGGCGCTGCAGACAATGGCTGCCGCCGCTTCACCTGTGCGGATCCTCATCGCCGATGACGAGCCCCCGGCCCGGCAGCGGCTGCGCGACCTGCTGTCGGATGCGGCGCAGCAGTATCCGAATCGGGTGGTAGGCGAGGCGGGCAACGGTCTCGAGGCGATCGAGCAGGTGCTCGCCTGTCAACCCGATGTCGTGCTGATGGACATCGAGATGCCGGGTATCAACGGCCTTGAGGCGGCACGTCATCTGCTCAGTATGCCCCGCCGCCCGGCCGTGGTGTTCGTCACCGCCCACGATGAATTCGCGCTCAAGGCCTTCGAGGTGCGTGCCCTCGACTATCTGATGAAGCCGGTGCGTCTGGCCAGGCTCACCGAGGCCCTCGCCCGCGTGCGGCCGCTGCGGCCCGAGGACGCCGAGGCGCTCGCGCCGCGTCGGCACTTCTGCTCGACCGAGCGGGGGCGGGTCTGGCTGGTGCCGGTGGAGGACGTGCTTTACCTGCGCGCCGAGCTGAAATACGTCACCGCCCGCACCCGGCAACGGGAATACCTGCTCAACGAGTCCCTCGTGCACCTGGAGCAGGAGTTTTCCGGTGACTATCTGCGCATCCACCGCAATTGCCTGGTGGCGCGTCGGCATCTGGCCGGTTTCGAACGCGTCGGCGAGGGCGAGGAGCAGCGCTGGGTCGCCGTGCTTAAGGACTGGCCGGAGCGCTTGCCGGTCTCGCGCCGACAGCAGCACGTCATCCGCGAATTCAGGGGTTGACCGCCGGCGCCAAGCCCTGGTCAGGGGGGTGGCAACGCCTCAGGAGGCGCCCGCCGGGGCAGCCTGCACGGGCAGCGAACCGGTCGTCGCGCCAAGACGGGCCAGGGCCTCCTCGATGGCGAGATCGAGCTCGTAGCCGTAATGGTCCACCGTCGTGATCCCCACCATGGGCTTGGTGAGGGGTTGTCCCTGATGGTCGAACAGCATGACCGTGGGGACCAGGTAGACGCCCAGTCGTTTGGCGAACTCGCCCTGGGTGATGCGTTTGCCGTCGAAGTCGCGCAAGGCCTGGCCGCTGCGGGTCTGCACGCGGCGCATGACCAGCTTGCGTTGATAGTCCGGGTTGCGGCTGGTGGGGATGAGCACCTCGTTCAGGGCCAACTCGCAGTAGGGACAGCGGGCGGCGACGAAGACCACCAGCACGGCGGCCCCTTTGGCACGGGCCTCGGCAGCGTCTTGCTGCAGATCGCGCGCGAAGGGCACGCCCTCGCTCGCCAGGGCGGCCGGCACGCCCCATGCTACAATCCAAGCCAGCAAGGCCAGCCATCTCGCCATCATCGCTCACACATCTGCGTCGCGCCGAAACGAGGATCATACGGATTGGCAAACGGTTCCCAGAATAGTGCAAACATGCCGCAACGCCTGGTGATTGCGACACGGGAAAGCCAGCTCGCTATGTGGCAGGCAAAGCACATCCAGACCCGCCTGAGCGACCGCCATCCCGCGCTGGAGGTGGCGCTGCTCGGCATGACTACGCGGGGGGACCAGATCCTCGATGCGCCCCTCGCCCGCATCGGTGGCAAGGGGCTGTTCGTCAAGGAGCTGGAGCAGGCCATGCAGGATGGTCGGGCCGATCTGGCCGTCCACTCCATGAAGGACGTGCCCATGGACCTGCCCGCGGGTTTCGTCCTGGCGGCCATCACCGCGCGGGAGGATCCGCGCGATGCCTTCGTCTCCAACCGCTATCGGGGTCTGAGCGAACTGCCCGCCGGCGCGCGTGTGGGCACCGCCAGTCTGCGTCGCCAGGCCCAGATCCGTGCCGCCCACCCCGGCCTGGTGGTCGACACCCTGCGCGGCAACGTCAACACCCGGCTGCGCAAGCTGGACGAGGGGCAATACGACGCCATCATCCTCGCCGCCGCCGGCTTGAAGCGCCTTGGGCTCGCGCATCGCATCGCCGCCCTGCTCTCGCCCGAGGAGAGCCTGCCCGCCGTGGGCCAGGGCGCGCTGGGCCTGGAGACCCTGACGGCGCGCGAGGATGTGGCGGCACTGCTCGCCTGCCTCAACGACGCCGAGACCGCCGCCTGCGTGCGCGCCGAACGGGCCATGAGCCGGGCGCTGCAGGGCGGCTGTCAGGCGCCCATCGGCGGCTATGCCCGTGTCGAGGGCGGCCGACTGCGGCTCGCCGCTTTCGTCTCCGACCTGGAAGGGGTGCGCTTCTACCGCGCCGAGGACTGGGGCGAGACGGGCGACCCCGAGGCGCTCGGTGTGCGCGTGGCCGAGGCGCTGCTCGCCCAGGGGGCGGATCGGGTGCTGGCGGAACTCGTCCATCGCGCGTCCTGAGCGAGGCCGGAGGGGTGCCGTGAATCCGTCCCGCCCTCTGACCGGGGTCGGTGTGCTGGTGACCCGCCCGCAGGGACAGGCCCGGCGCTTCATGGCGCGCATCGTCGGCTTGGGCGGCGAGGCCTGGTGGCTGCCCGGCCTGGAGATCGTGCCCCCCACGGACATGACCGGCTTTCTCCAGGTGGTGGACGCGCTGGAGGACCTCGACTGGGTGGTGTTCGTCAGTCCCACCGCCGTGGAACAGTCCTGGCCGGCCATCGCCGCGCGCGGCGGCCTGCCGGCCAGGGTGCGGGTGGCGGCCGTCGGCCGAGGCAGCCGGCGCGCGCTCGGCGAGCGGGGCGTGCCGGACGTCCTCGTCCCGGAAGGGCAGGCGGACAGCGAGCATCTGCTCGCCCTGCCCGAGCTGCAGCACCTCGCCGGGCAGCGGGTCGCCCTGTTCCGTGGCGAAGGGGGGCGCACCCTGCTGGCGCAGACCCTGGCCGCCCGCGGTGCCGAGGTGCTGCATGCCGTGTGCTATCGGCGCGTGCTGCCCAGCGCGGAGGTCGCGCCGGTCCTGCGCGCCTGGCAGGCTGGGCGGATCCAGGCGGTCACCGCCTTCAGCCGCGACAGCCTGGACGGCCTCCTCATTCTGCTCACCCCTGCCGGCAGCGAACTGTTGTGCGACACCCCGCTGTTCGTCCCCCATCCCCGCATCGCCGAGCATGCCCGCGCGCTGGGCATCGAGCGGACCTATGTCACCCCGGCGGGGGAGGACGGCGTGTTGCAGGCCCTGACGGAGCACTTCGCCCATGTCCCAACCTGAGACAGCCGCAGGCAGTGAGCCCATGGCGACGCAGCCGACGCAGGCCGCAGCGGATGCCGGCGGGCGCGGTGCCGCCGCCCCGGCGGCGGCACAGCCGGTCGCGCAGCATGCGCCGCAGCCTCGCCACGCCTGGCTCAACCCCGCCCTGGTGCTGGCGGTCGTGGCCGTGCTGGCCGTACTGGCCGTGGCCTGGAACACCCTCAACCGGCTGCAGGACATGGAGCTGCAACTGGCCCGACGCATCGGCGAGTTCGACGCGGCCGGCCGCGAGGCGCGCAACGCGGCGCGGGATGCCAACGCCATTCTGAGCGATCTGACCGCGCGGCTCTCCGCCCTGGAAAATCGCGCCCAGGAGGCGCAGAACCAGCAGCTGGCGCTGGCCGCCATGTACCAGGAGCTGGCGCGCAGCCAGGACGAACGGGTGGTGGCCGATATCGAGCAGACCCTGCTGCTGGCGCAGCAGCAGCTCAAGCTGGCGGTCAACGTGCGCGCCGCGCTGATCGCCCTGGAGGCGGCCGAGGCGCGGCTGGCCCGTCTGGGCAAACCCCAGTTCAGCAGTCTTCAGGAGGCCATCGGCCGCGACATCGCCCGGCTCAAGCTGCTGCCGGCGGCCGACATCGCCGGCATCAATGCCCGGCTGGACGTGCTGGTGCAGAACGTGGACAAACTCAAGTTGGACACCGACCTCACCCCCGCCGAACCCGCCTCGGTGCCACCCGCCGCGGCGGGACGCTGGCAGCGGCTCTGGCAGGAGACCTGGAGCGAGCTCAAGCAGCTGGTGCGGGTGCGGCGTATGGACAAGACCGACCCTGCCCTCTTGGCGCCCGAGCAGGCCTGGTTTCTCAGGGAGAATTTGAAGCTGAGGCTGCTGGCCGCGCGGCTGGCCATGCTCAACCGCGATGAGGAGACCTTCAGGAACGATCTGGCCATCGCCCAGGATTGGGTGCAGCGTCATTTCCATGCGCAGGATGCCCTCACGAGGTCGATGTTGGCGAGTCTGCGCGAGCTGGCGTCGCTGCCCGTCGCCCAGCAGGAGGCCGATTTGACCGACAGCATCAAGGCCTTGCGTGGCCTGCGCTTCGACCACGAGGACGGGGCAGGGTGATGCGTGTCCTGTTCTGGTTCGTCCTGCTGGCGGCCCTGGCGCTGGCCTTGCTCCTGCTGCTGCGGGCCGATCACGGCTACGTCCTGGTGGTCTTCCCGCCGTGGCGGGTGGAGTTGTCGGTCGCCCTCGTGCTCGGCCTGCTGATCCTCTCCCACGTGCTGTTCTACCTCTTGGTGCGGCTCGCGCGCACGACGCTGCGTCTGCCCAGGGACGTCCGATCCTGGCGCGCACGCCGACGGCGCGGCCTGGCCGAGGACGCCCTCACACGCGCCATCGGGGCCCTGCTGGCGGGCCAGTCCGCCCATGCCCTCAAGCTCGCGCGACAATCGATCGAGCACAGCCCCCTTCCCCTCGCCGCCCTGGTCGGTGCCCGTGCGGCCCTGGCCATGGGGGAGATCGAGGCGGCGCAGGCCCTGCTGGACAAGGTCGACACCGACCAGGGCGAGTTGGTCGCGGCGCGTCAGGCGCTCGCCCGGGAACTGGATCGCAACGGGGTCGCGCCGCCCGCCCAGGACAAGCCGGCGCTATCGCCCGGCACGGTTCAGGCCGACGGCCCGCTCTGATAGTCGAACGCGTCGGAATAGAATTCCTCCGCCGGCAGCCCCCGGGCCAGAAAATCGCGCCGCGCCGCCGCCACCATGACCGGCGCGCCGCAGGCATAGACCTGATAGCCCGACAGGTCGGGGAAATCTGCCAGCACGGCCTCGTGCACGTGGCCGGTGCGCCCGGTCCAGTGCTCCTCCGGCAGGGGGGCCTGGATGACGGGGATGAAGCTGAAGTTGTCGTGCGCCTGCTGCCAGCGCGCGGGCAGCTCCGGCATGTACAGGTCGCGCACGGCGCGCGCCCCCCAGTACAGCACCATCTGCCGGTCGACGTGGTGGTGGAAGGCGTGGGTGAGGATGCTCTTGATCGGCGCGAAGCCGGTGCCGCCGGCGACGAAGATCGCCGGCTTGTCCGACTCGCGCAGGAAGAAGCTGCCCAGGGGGCCCTGGATGCGCAGGATGTCCTTCACCTTCATCACGTTGAAGATGTGGTCGGTGAAGAAGCCGCCCGGCACGTGCCGCGCGTGCAGTTCCAGGAGGGCATCCTCCTCCGGCGCGTTGGCGAGCGAGAAGCTGCGCCGCCTGCCGTCCTTGAGCAGGAAGTCGATGTATTGGCCGGGCAGGAACTGCAGCCGCTCGCTCGCGGGCAGTTTCAGCCAGATGCCCATGACGTCGTGGCAGAGCCGCTCCAGGCGCTCCACCCGGCAGGGCAGGGTCTTGACCGGGATGTCCTTGACGGCGGTGACCTCGCGCGCCTCGATGACCAGGTCCTCCAGCGGCTTGGCGCAGCAGAGCAGGGCGTAGCCCTGTTTCCTGTCCTCGGCGGTGAGCGTGCCCTCCTGGGCCTCGCCGTAGTCCACCCGCCCGGCCAGGATCTTGCCCTTGCAGGCGCCGCAGGCACCGTTGCGGCAACCGTAGGGCAGACTGAGGCCCGCCTCCAGCGCCGCCTCGAGCACGGTCTGGCCGCCTTGCACGCTAAACTGATGGCCGCTGGGCTGTATGGTCACCTGGTAAGACATCCGTCCATCCTCTAAAAAAAAGACACTCGAATGATGCGTATCCTGATCGTCGGCTGCGGCGACGTGGGTCTGCGCGCGGCCCGACTGCTGCGCGGGCGGGCCCGGGTCTATGGCCTGCTCCGCAACCCGGACCGCGCCGCCGCCCTGCGTGAAGCCGGGGTGGTGCCGGTCAGGGGCGACCTGGACGATGCCGCCACGCTGCGCCGTTTGACCGCGCTCGCCGATGCCGTGTTGCATTTCGCCCCACCACCCGTGGCAGGTGATGCGGATCCACGCACCCGGCGGCTCATCGCCAGCCTGGGGCGGCGAAGTCTAGCACGCGGCGCCTCCAGCGCGGACCTCGCGCGACAAGCGCATCCCCAAGGCGGAATGGGGGTACTGCCGCGGCGTGTGGTCTACATCAGCACCAGCGGCGTCTACGGCGATTGCGGCGGCGCGTGGGTGGCGGAGACGCGCCCGATCCGCCCGCACAATGCCCGCGCCCAGCGCCGCGCCGATGCGGAACGGCGGCTGCGGCGCTGGGCGGGGCGGACGGGCCGGCGGCTCGCCATCCTACGCGCGCCCGGCATCTATGCCCAGGACCGCATGCCGGCGGCGCGCGTGCGGCAGGGCCTACCGGCGCTCCTGCCCGAGGAGGACATCCACACCAACCACATCCATGCCGAGGACCTCGCCCGTCTGGCCATCGTCGCCCTGTTCCGGGGCAGGCCGAACCGCCTGTACAACGCCGTGGACGACAGCGCACTCAAGATGGGCGACTGGTTCGACGTCGTCGCCGATCACCTCGGCCTGCCGCGCCCACCGCGGCTGACCAGGGACGCGGTCTTGGCGGCGGTCACGCCGGCGATGCGCTCCTTCCTCAGCGAGTCGCGGCGGCTGGTCAACCGGCGCATCAAGCGTGAGCTGCGTTTCCGGCTCCTCTATCCCACGGTGCGGGAGGGGCTGGCCGCAGTCGGCGCGCCCGGCCCCCAAGGGGACACCGACTCCCCGGCGGCGTAAGGCTAACGGTAGAGGAGCACGTCCTCGCGCTCCTCACGCCAGGCCGCTTCGTCGGCAGTGGCGAGGGCATCGAGGTCGGCGGGTGAGGCCATCGGATCGTCCACCCACTGGCGCAGCAGGGGGCTGCCGTTGATGAGGTCGATGGCGAGGCGGTCGAACTCGTATTCGTAGGGGAAGTCGCGCCACAACGGGTAGTCGGGATCAAGGCGCCGGATCGCCTTGAAGGCCAGGGCCATGAGGCGCCAGGGGCGGAAGGCGGCGGGGTCGTAGGCGCCGTCCTCGACGTGGATCTGCAGCCCCGCGCACAGCCGCCCCGCGTGCTTGTGGAAGGTGGGCTCGAACCAGCACTCGCGCAGGCGGCAGCCCTCGAGCCAGTGCGGCGCAAGCCGCTGCATCTCGGCTACGAGCCGGCGCGGCTCCAGGTCGGGGGCGCCGAGGAGCTCCAGCGGTCGGGTGGTGCCGCGGCCTTCCGACAGGGTGGTGCCCTCGAGCATCACCGTGCCGGCGTAGCAGCGCGCCATCCACAGGTTGGGCGCGTTGGGGCTGGGGTTGACCCAGGCGCGCTCGTTGAGCGGCCAGCCGTAACCTGGCCCGGCCTCGGGCTGCCAGTCGCGCAGGGTCACGACCCGGTAGTCCACGTCGAGCTTGAGGGTGCGCACGAACCAGGCGCCCAGCTCGCCCAGGGTGAGACCGTGGCGCATGGGCAGGGGGCCGGCGCCGACGAAACTCTCCCAGCCCGGCCGCAACGTCAGTCCCTCCACCGGCCGGCCGACGGGATTGGGGCGATCGAGCACCACGACTGTCTTGCTGTGCGCCGCGGCGGCCTCGAGCACGTAGCGGAGGGTGGTGACGTAGGTGTAGATGCGGCAGCCGAGGTCCTGCAGGTCGACCAGCAGCGCGTCGAAGGTCTCCAGCATCGCCGCGGTGGGCCGGCGCACCTCGCCGTAGAGGCTGAAGACCGGGATGCCGTGCACGGGGTCGAGGTAATCGGGCGACTCGACCATGTTGTCCTGCTTGTCGCCGCGCAGCCCATGCTGCGGGCCGAAGGCCGCGGTGAGCTCGAGTTCGGGCAGGGCGGCAAGCGCGTCGAGGGCGTGGGTGAGGTCGGCGGTCACCGAGGCGGGGTGCGCCAGCAGGGCGATGCGCCGACCCCTGAGGGGGTGGCGCAGCTCGGGCTCGCTGAGCAGGCGGTCGAGGCCGGTTTTCATGGCGGGTCGAGTCTGAGGCGGAAGGCGTCGGGGTGATGGAAGTCCGGCGCATCGCCGGGATGGGCCAGGGCCCAATAGGATAGCTGGCCGGCCTGATCCTCGATCACGGCACTGAGGCCAATGCGCAGTGGGCGCCCCGGCGGGAGGTCCGGGCTCGCCAGGCCGGCGGTCAGGGTCAGCCGGTCTTCCGTGTGTTGGCAGGTGATGTGGGGCGGCCGGATGGGGGCCGGCAGACCGCCGCGCCGGTAGGTCGCGAAGTCGTAGGCCTGCCACGCACCCGAGGGGGCGAAGTTGTACTCGCGATAGGCGGGGGCCTGCCGGCCCATGACGAAGGCCTCCAGGCAGGTATGCCGCCACAGGCCGTCGACCCGGTCGCCGCGGGCCGACGGCGGGCGCTTGAGCCGCGCCAGGTCGCCGCTGACGGTGTACACGAGGGTCAGGCGCGCGCGCCCATCCCATGCCAGCCTCACCGCGATGCCCGCCAGCCAGGGGACCGGCGTGGCCGGGTGACACAGCAGGGCGGCCTCGGTCACGCCACGCTCCTGAACAGGCCCAGGGTCGTCTGCCTCGCCTTGGCATGATCGACGATGGGCCACGGGTAGTCCCGCCCGATGACGACGCCGCAGGCGTTCTGGACGCCGGCCGGCATCTTCCACGGGGCGTGCAGGTATTTGTCCGGGACCGCCGCCAGCTCGGGCAGGTAGCGGCGGATGAAGCGGCCATCGGGGTCGAAGCGTTCCGACTGGGTGACCGGGTTGAAGATGCGAAACCAGGGCTGGGCGTCCGTGCCCACACCGGCCGACCACTGCCAGCCGCCGACATTGGCGGCCTGGTCGTAGTCGATCAGCCGGGCGGCGAAATGGCGCTCCCCCAGGCGCCAGTCCACGTGCAGGTCCTTCACCAGGAAACTGGCGGCGATCATGCGCAGCCGGTTGTGCATGTAGCCGGTCTGATCGAGCTGGCGCATGGCCGCGTCGACGATGGGGTAGCCGGTGCGCGCCTCGCACCAGGCCTGAAAATGGCCGGGCGGGTTGGGCCAGACGAGGCGGTCGAACTTGCGCTGGAAGGCATTCTCGACCGTCTCGGGGTAGTGCCACAGCAGCATCTGGTAGAACTCGCGCCAGATGAGCTCGGAGAGCCACACCCGTGCCCCCTCGCCGTGCCGCTCGCTCGCCCGACGCACCAGTTCGCGCACGCTCACCGTGCCGAAGCGTAGGTGCACCGAAAGATAGGAGGGCCCCTTGAGGCCGGGATAGTCGCGCCGTTCGTGGTAGCGGTCGATGCGTTGCAGGAAGTCTGCGAGCAAGGCCCGGGCCCCGGCCTCGCCGGCCTGAACGCCGAGTGCGTTGAGGTTCGTGGCCTGGAAGCCGAGCGCCTCCAGCCTGGGCATGGGCAGGGGGTCGGCCTTGGCCAGGCGGTCGAGCCGCATGCGGCTCGGGTGGGCGGCGAGGTCCGCGGGCGTGAGGCGTGCCAGCCAGGCGCGCCGGTAAGGGGTGTAGACGTGGAAGGGGTGGCCGGCGGCATTGAGCACCTCGTCGGTGTCGAAGATGACCTGATCCTTGTGCAGGACCAGGCGCTGGCCCTGAGCGGCCAGGGTCTCGGCCACCGCTTCGTCCCGCGCGCGGGCGCGCGGCTCGTAGTCACGGGCCGCATGCACCTCGTGCGCGCCCAGCTCGCGCGCGATCTGCGGGATGAGGACCTTGGCCGGCCCATGCAGGACGTACAGGCTGCCGCCGTGGTGCTCCAGCTCGGCCTTGAGGGTGGCGACGGACGCCCAGATGAATTCCACCCGTCTGTCCCGGCGGTCGGACAGGGCGTCCAGGATGTCGGTGTCGAAAACGAAGACGCCGTGCACGCGTCGGCCCGACGCCAGGGCCTGAGCGAGGGCGGCGTGGTCGGTCAGGCGCAGGTCGCGGCGGAACCAGACCAGGGCGTCGTCACAGGACATGGGATGAGGCGTATCGGGCGGCGTGGCATGGCTTCGATTTTGCGTCCCTGGTCGCGGGGTTTACAATCACCCACGGCAGTGATCGTCGGACAGGCGAAGGGGTGTTCCGGGTGAGCGGGGACGCTTCCCACGCCAGTCGGCGGCGCGGCCCAGCCCCCGGTGCCGACATGGAAAACGCCAACTTTACCGACCACTTCCTCATCGCCATGCCCAACATGGTGGACCCCAACTTTGCCGGGACGCTGACCTACATCTGCGACCACGGAGAACAGGGGGCCCTCGGCGTGGTGATCAACCGTCCCATCGATCTGTCGCTGGAAAAGCTGTTCGAGCAGATCGGGCTCAGCCTGGATGACGAGCGGCTGGTGGGCCTGCCCGTCTATTACGGCGGTCCGGTACAGGTCGAGCGCGGTTTCGTCCTGCACCGGCCGGTGGGGGGGTGGAACTCCACCCTGGCGGTAAACGAACAGGTCGGCCTGACCACCTCCAAGGACATCCTGGAGGCCACCTGCCGCCGGGAAGGACCGGCGCAGATCCTAGTGACCCTCGGCTATGCCGGTTGGGGCCCGGGTCAGCTGGAGGAGGAGATCAAGCAGAATGCCTGGCTCACGGTGGCGGCGGACCCAGACGTGATCTTCGACCTGCCGCCCGAGGCGCGCCTGCCGGCGGCCATGCAGCTGCTGGGCATCGATCCGGCGATGCTGTCCGAGGATGCCGGACACGCATGACCAACAGGGTAGTGAGCGGTGCCGGTGAATGTTCGTCAGACATTGCCAGCCCGACCGTGTTCCGCAGAAAGGGCAGTGTGCTCGCCTTCGACTTCGGGCTCAAGCGCATCGGTGTCGCCGTGGGGGAATGGGAGACTCGCTCCTCGCACCCGCTCGAGACCATCGCCGAGGAGGCCAATGCACGGCGATTCACCCGCATCGGCGCGTTGGTGGCCGAGTGGCGGCCGGTGGAGCTGGTCGTCGGCCTGCCGCGCTCCCTGGAGGGCGCCGAGCACGAGCTCAGCCGGCGCTGCCGTCGCTTCGCCAACCAGCTCGCCGGCCGCTTCGATCTGCCGGTGCGGCTCATCGACGAGCGGCTGACCTCCGCCGAGGCCGAGGCGCGGCTCAGGCAGGCCGGTGTGCACGGTGCGCGGCGGCGGCAGGCGGTGGACAGTCTGGCCGCGCAACGTATCCTGGACGACTATTTCGAGCAATCGCCCTAGCATGCATCTGCCCCAACCGCGAGCGCTAATCGACGAGCTGGCCGCAGCCATCCGCCCGGTAATGCGGCCGGACCTGGCCTTGGTGGGCATCCACACCGGCGGCGTCTGGGTCATGGACGCCTTGGCCGATCACCTGGGGCTAGACCATCCCCGCGGGGTACTCGATATCTCTTTCTATCGCGACGATTTTTCGCGCATCGGCCTGCATCCGGAGGTCAAGCCCTCGCGCATCCCCTTCGACGTCGAGGGTCGCGACATCCTGCTCATCGATGACGTGCTCTACACGGGGCGCACCGTGCGGGCGGCCATGAATCTGTTGTTCGACTATGGGCGCCCTGCCGCCATCCGTCTGGCCGTGCTGGTCGACCGGGGCGGGCGCGAGCTGCCGATCTGCCCCGATTACCTGGGAATGAAGTTGGCCCTGGATGCAGGCGCGCACATCAGCCTGCAGCGCGACGACTCCGGCGCGCTGTCGTTCGTGCTGAGCGAGAGGCCATGATCGGCGCGCGGACGTTGCAGGGTCGACTCGGCAGGCCGGCGCGCGATCTCCGCTCACCCGCCCGTGTGCTTTGCGCTGCCCGGTCATGAACGGCGACCTGCAGCTCAACGCCGACGGCAGCCTGCGTCACCTGTTGACTCTGGACGGCCTGCCGGCGCGCATCCTGACCCAGATCCTTGACACGGCCGAATCCTTCATCTCGCTGGGTGACCCCACCGGCCGCGTGCACGGTCGTGCCGGACGGCCGGCCCCGCAGCGGCATGCGGGCGGTAGGCGGGCCCCTGCCGCCGGCCACGCCGCCGCGGGGGCGGAAGTCGCCGCAGCGCCCGACCACCCGCGCGAGGTCAAGAAGGTGCCCCTGTTGCGCGGCAAGGCCATCTTCAACCTGTTCTTCGAGCCCTCCACCCGCACCCGGACCACCTTCGAGATCGCCGCCAAGCGTCTGTCGGCCGACGTGGTCAACCTCAACATCGCCACCTCGGCCCAGAGCAAGGGGGAGACCCTGCTCGACACGGTGGCCAACCTCTCGGCCATGCAGGCGGACATGTTCGTCGTGCGCCACGCCGCCAGCGGCGCGCCGCACCTCATCGCCCGCCACGTCGCCCCACACATCCACGTCATCAACGCCGGTGACGGGCGCTGCGCCCACCCCACCCAGGGGCTGCTGGACATGTTCACCATCCGCCAGCACAAGGGCGGCTTCAACCATTTGCGCGTGGCCGTGGTCGGCGATGTGCTGCACTCGCGCGTCGCCCGCTCGCAGATCCATGCCCTCACCACGCTCGGCTGCCCGGAGGTGCGGGTGGTCGCGCCGCGCACCCTGCTGCCGCGAGACGTGGACAGCCTGGGGGTGCACGTGCACTACCGCATGGAGACCGGCATCCGGGACTGCGACGTGGTGATCATGCTGCGCCTGCAGAACGAACGCATGCAAGGGGCGCTGCTGCCCTCGCCGCAGGAGTATTTCAAGTACTGGGGACTCACGCCGGAGAAGCTCAAGCTGGCCAAACCCGATGCCATCGTCATGCACCCGGGTCCCATGAACCGCGGCGTCGAGATCGACTCGGACGTGGCCGACGGTGGCCACTCGGTCATCCTCAACCAGGTCACCTACGGCATCGCCGTGCGCATGGCGGTGATGAGCCTGCTGGCGGGCAATTGATCCGGCCATGAAGATCCTCATCCGCAACGGCCGCGTCCTCGATCCGGAAAGCGGTCTGGACGCCGTCTGCGACGTGTGCGTGGCCGCCGGGCGCATCGTCGCCGTGGGCACCGCACCGGCCGATTTCCATCCCAACCTGGAGATCGACGCGCGCGGGCTCGTCGTCTGCCCCGGCCTGGTCGATCTGTCGGTGCGCCTGCGCGAGCCGGGCTTCGAGTACATGGCCACCCTGGAATCCGAGATGCGGGCGGCGGCCGCCGGCGGGGTGACCAGCCTGGCCTGTCCGCCCGACACCGACCCACCGCTGGATGAGCCCGGTCTGGTGGAGATGCTCAAGTTCCGCACCCGCACGAGCCCCGGGCCGCGGGTCTATCCCGTCGGCGCGCTCACCTGGAAGCTCAAGGGGGAACGGCTCACCGAGATGGCGGAGCTCAACGAGGCGGGCTGTGTCGCCTTCAGCCAGGCCGACGCGCCCCTCGTCGACACCCGCGTCCTGCTGCGGGCGCTCGAATACGCGGTGACCTTCGACCTGCCGGTCTGGCTGCGCCCGCAGGATCCCCATCTCGCCCGTGACGGTGTCGCCCACGACGGTGTCGTGGCCGCCCGGCTGGGGCTGCCCGCCATCCCCGTGCCGGCGGAGACGGTGGCCCTGCAGACCATCCTGCTGCTGGCGCGCGAGACCGGCGCCCGCGTGCATCTCGCCCGGATGTCCAGCCGCGCTGGCCTCGACATGGTGCGTCGTGCCAAGCATGACGGGCTGCGCATCACCTGCGACGTGGCGGTGCACCACGTCCATCTGTCGGAGATGGACCTGGTGGACTTCAACGCCAACTGTCATCTCGTCCCGCCGCTACGTAGCATCCGCGACCGGGATGCCATCCGCCAGGCGCTGCGCGAGGGGTTGGTGGACGCCATCTGTTCCGACCATGCGCCGGTCAACGACGACGCCAAGGAGCTGCCCTTCCAGGAGGCCCAACCCGGCGCCACCGGGGTGGAACTGTTGCTGCCGCTGACCCTGAAATGGGCGCGCGAGATGGATGTGCCCCTGCTCGAGGCGATCGACCTCATCACCCGCCGTCCCGCCCGCATCCTCGGCACCCAGGCCGGCAGCCTGGCGGTGGGGCAGCCGGCCGATCTGTGCCTGTTCGACCCGGAGCGCCCCTGGACGGTGAGCCGCCAGACCCTGCTGTCGCTGGGCAAGAACAGCCCTTACCTGGGCACGGAGCTCATCGGCCAGGTGATGTACACCATCATCGACGGCCATATCGACTTCAAACGCAACCACTGAGAACGTGTGCATAGTTCTGCTGCGCGTCCCGATCTCGAAGCTGCGCTGCTCGCCGTACTGAACGTACGACTGCGCCTCTCGCTTCAACCTCGGGCCGCTTGCGACGCAAACGTCCACAAGTTCTGACCCCGCACGCCAAAATGCCTGCACCCCTCAGCCCGGATCGGCTCTACACCCGCTGCGACTTCTCGACCACCCCCTTCACGACCACCGATGACCTGGAGGACCTCGCGGGCATGCTCGGACAGGGGCGTGCCGCCGAGGCGGTGGACTTCGGCCTGGCGATCCGCGCCGAAGGGTTCAACCTCTTCGTCATGGGGCCGGTGGGCACGGGCAAGCGCACCCTGATCATGGAGCGGGTGGAAAAGGTGGCCGCGGCCTCGCCGGTGCCGGCGGACTGGGTCTACGTGAACAACTTCGCCCAACCCCACAAGCCCCGTGCGATCAGCCTGCCGGCGGGTCGGGGCAAGGCCCTCAAGGCCGACATGCAGCGCCTGATCGAGGACCTGCTGGTGGCCATCCCGTCCATCTTCGAAAGCGACGAATACCGCAATCGCCTGGAGGAGATCGAGCAGGCGTTCAGCGAGCGGGAGAGCGACGCCTTCAGGGCCTTCGGCGAGGAGGCCGAGCGGGAGGGCATTGCCCTGTTGCGCACGCCGAGCGGCTTCGGGCTGGCCCCCGAACGCAACGGCGAGGTGCTGGGACCGGAGGAGTTCGAGAAGCTGCCGGAGGAGGAGAAGGCCCGCATCCGCAAGGTCATCGAGAGCCTGCACGACCGCCTGCACAAGCTCATCCGTCAGGCGCCGCAGTGGCTGAGGGAGAAGCGCGAGCGCGTGCGGGAGCTCAATCAGGAGTTTTCCCGGCTGGCGGTGGAGCATCAGATCGGCGAATTGCGCGAGAAGTATCGCGACCTGCCCGCTGTGCTGGACTATCTCGCGGCGGTGGAGCAGGACCTGATCGATACCGCCGACGACTTTCGCAAGCCGCAGGAGGGCATGCCCCAGGTCCTCGGCCTGCCGGTCGCCGTGGTCCAGTCGTTTCGGCGCTATCAGGTCAATCTGCTGGTCGACCACAGCGCATCGAAGGGGGCGCCGGTGGTGGCCCCCGACCATCCCAGTCACGCCGCGCTGATGGGCCGGGTGGAGCACATGGAACACCTCGGGGCGCTCGTCACCGACTTCACGCTGATCAAGCCGGGCGCCCTGCATCAGGCCAGCGGCGGCTATCTGGTGCTCGATGCCCACCGGCTCCTCACCCAGCCCTATGCCTGGGAGGGACTCAAGCGGGCACTGCGTTCCCGCTGCATACGCACCGATTCGCTGGCCCAGATGCTGTCGCTCGCCAGCACCATCTCGCTTGAGCCCGAGCCCATCCCCCTCGAAGTCAAGGTCGTGCTGGTGGGGGAGCGCCTGCTCTATTACCTGCTGTGCGAGTACGATCCCGATTTCCGGGAACTGTTCAAGGTGGTGGCCGATTTCGAGGACGACCTGCCCCGCACCGGCGAGACCCCACTGCTCTATGCGCGGCTGATCGCCACCCTGGCGCGCAAGGAGAGGCTGCTCGCCTTCGACCAGTCGGCCTGCGCCCGGCTGGTGGAGCAGGCGGCGCGCGAGGCGGGCGACGCCGAGCGGCTCTCCACCCACATGCAGGGCCTGCTCGACCTGATGCGCGAGGCCGACTTCCTGACCCGGCAGGCGGGCGGACAGGTGGTCTCGCAGGCGCAGGTGCAGGCGGTCATCGATGCCCGCGACCGGCGCACGGGGCGAGTGCGCGCCCGCTTCCAGGACGCCATCCTGCGCGGCACGGTCCATATCGAGACCTCGGGCATGATGACCGGCCAGGTCAACGGGCTGTCGGTCATCGACCTGGGCGAGGGCCGCTTCGCCCACCCCACCCGGATCACCGCCAACGTGCGGCTGGGCGACGGCGAGGTGGTCGACATCCAGCGCGAGGTCGATCTGGGCGGTGCCATCCATTCGAAGGGGGTGCTGATCCTGAGCTCCTTTCTGGCCACCCGCTACGCCAGCAACCTGCCGCTCTCCCTGGGCGCGACCCTCACCTTCGAGCAGACCTATGGCGAGGTCGAGGGCGACTCCGCCTCCATGGCCGAACTGTGCGCCCTGCTCTCCGCACTGGCCGGGCTGCCCATCCGCCAATCCCTGGCGGTGACCGGTTCGGTCGACCAGCATGGGCGCATGCAGGCGATCGGCGGCGTGAACGAGAAGATCGAGGGGTTCTTCGATATCTGCCAAGCGCGCGGCCTGACCGGCGAGCAGGGGGTCCTCATCCCGCAGACCAACGTCAAGCACCTCATGCTGCGTCGCGACGTGGTGGAGGCCTGCGCCGCCGGCCGCTTTCACGTCTGGCCGGTGGGCGGCGTGGACGAGGCCATCGAACTGCTCACCGGCACGCCGGCCGGTGTCCCCGATGCGCAGGGGGTGGTGCCCGAGGGTTCGGTGAACTACCGGGTGGCGACGCGGCTGATCGAGTTCTCGACGCTGCGCCAGGCCTACGCCGCCCGGTCGGAGGACAAGCCCCGCCGCCGCGGCGGCGCCAGAAAGCGATGAGCGAGCCGGCGTCCGGCATCCGCCGCATCCTGCTCGCCCTGAGCGGCTCAGGCGAGGAGCTCAGCCACATCGATGCGGCGGCCGAGCTCGCCGCCGCACTGGAGGCGGAGCTCACCGCCCTGTTCGTGGAGGACGCCGACCTCTTGCGCGCCAGCCGTCTGCCCATCGTGTGGGAGATGGGGCGCCAGACCGCCCGGCTGCGCCAGATGCAGCTCGATCGCACCGCACGCCTCCTGCAGGCCGCCGCCCGCCGGTCGGAGCAGGCCCTGCACCGGGCGGCCGAGGCCCGCAGCCTGCGTTACAGCTTCCGCGTCCTGCAGGGCAAACCCTTGCATACCGTGCTCGCCCATGCCGCCAGTCTGGACCTGGTGATGCTGGGGCGGCAGGCGGCGGCGATCACGCCGCGTCCGAGACCGCTGGCCGTGCTGTTCGACGGCAGCATGGCGGCAGCCGCAACGCTCGCCGTGGGGCTGAGGCTGGCCCGGGCGACCGGCCGGCCATGCCAGGTGCTGGTGGCGGCGGCCGACGCTCAGACCTATCGCGAGCGCGCACAACAGGCGGGTTGGGCGGTGGGGGGCGGCACGGAAGTGGGCATGCAGCGGCTGCAAGCGACCGACCCCGAGGTCTTGTCCAGCGCCGCCAACGCCCTGCGTGCGGCGGCCCTGGTCCTACCGGCCGATTATGCCGAGGGCGACCTCGCCCGGCTGGACGCCCTGCGCTCCAGGCTGCGCTGCGATCTGCTGCTGGTGACCTGAGGCGCTCTAGCGCAGCAGCCGCCGGCGGGTGAGCGCGAGACCGATCAGGAAGCCGGTCACGGCAAAGGCCAACAATACCAGCACGTTCAGCAACGGGGCCTCCGGCCAGTGACCCAGCACCAGGGGACGCGCCAGCGCGATGGCATGGGTGAGCGGCAGGCCCTGCGCGGCGGCGGCCAGCCAGCCGGGCAGGGCATCCGTCGGGTAGAACACCCCCGAGAGCAGCACCATGGGCGTGATGAACAGGGTGAAGTAATAGAGGAAGAAGTCGTAGTTCGGCGCGACGGCGTTGAGCATGAGGCCGAGCCCGGCGAAGGCGAGGCCGGTCAACACGATCACCGGCAGCAGCCACAGCGTCATGGCGAAGTCCGCGGCGAGCCCCAGGGCCCAGATCACCGAGAGGATCGCCAGCCCCGAGAGCAGGCTCTTGCTCACCGCCCAGAACCACTCGCCGAGCAGCACGTCGGTGAGCGTGAGCGGCGTGTTGAGGATGGCCTCCCAGGTCTTCTGCACGTGCATGCGCGAGAAGGCCGAATAGAGGGTCTCGAAGGTGGCGCTGTTCATCACGCTGTAGGCCAGTGTGCCGGCGGCCAGGAAGGTGAGGTAGGGCACGCCCTGCACCTCGCCCAGCAAGCGCCCCAGGCCGTAACCCAGCCCCAGCATGTAGAGCAGGGGGTCGGCCAGGTTGCCGAGGATGGACGGCCCCGCCAGCTTTTTCCAGACCTGGAAGTTGCGCTGCCAGACGGCGAACCACCGGGGGGCGGAGAACGGCCGGGCGCCGGATGCTGCGCGCAGTCCGTTGCGGCCCGTACTTCGCCCCTCACCCCGCACGCCTCACTCCCGCAAATCCCGGCCCGTCAGCTTGAGGAAGACGTCCTCCAGATTGGCGGGCCGGTGCAGATAGCGCAGGCCTTCCTGTCTGTCGAGCGCGTCGGTGACCGCCTTGGGGTCGTCGGCATAGCAGAACAGGGTCTCCCCGGCATATTCGCAGCGCCGGCACAACCGACGGGCGCAACCTTCCCATGCCGCCAGGCCCTCGCCGAAGACCTCCACCACATGCGGCTCGATGTGCCCATTGATGAGGGCGCGCGGCGTGTCCTCGGCGATGATGCGGCCGCGGTCGATGATGCTGATGCGGTCGCACAGACGCTCCGCCTCGTCCATGAAGTGGGTGGTCAGCAGCAGGGTCTTGCCCTGATGGATGAGCCGGCGCAGCCCCTGCCAGACCAGATGCCGGGCCTGCGGGTCGAGCCCGGTGGTGGGTTCGTCCAGCACGATCAGCTCCGGGTCGTTGATGAGCGCCCGCGCCAGGGTCAGGCGCCGCTTCATGCCACCGGACAGGGTGGGGACCTTGGCGTCCGCCTTGCCCGCCAGAGCCGCGAATTCGAGTAGCTGCGGGATGCGCGCCTCGGTCTCCCGGCGCCCCAGACCGAAATAGCGGCCATAGGCGAGCAGGTTCTCGCGCACGGTGAAGTCTGGGTCCAGGCTGTCGGTCTGCGGCACCACCCCCACCCGGCGGCGCGCCACCCCTGCCTCGCGCGGCAGCGGGTGACCCAACAGGCGGATCTCGCCGGCGTCCGCCTCGATCAATCCCAGCGCCAGCCTGAGTGTGGTGGTCTTGCCGGCGCCGTTGGGCCCGAGCAGGCCATGACAGCGGCCCGGCGCGATCTCCAGCGACAGATCGTCCACTACCGCCGTGCCGCCGTAGCGCTTGGTCAGGCGCTTCAGCACGAGGGGGGGCACAGTCGGCTCCTGACCGTCTCCCTCAGTTCCACCAGCCGGCCGTGGAAGAAGTGACCCGCCGCGGGGATGACGTGCAGCGGGAGTCGGTGCAGACGCGCATAGTCGGCGACGAAGGCGAGCGGGATCAGTTCATCCGCCTCGCCGTGCACGATCTCGGTGGGGACGGCAGGGGGCTCGAAGGCGTACAGGGACACGGCCGGCCCCACCAGGATCAGCCGCTCGGCCGACAGACGGGAGGCGAGGCGATGCTGGACGTAGGCGCCGAAGGAAAACCCCAGCAGCGTCCACGCAAGCCCGGCGTAGCGTGGTGCAAGGAAGGCGGCGACGGCGAGCAGGTCCTCCGTCTCGCCGACGCCATGGTCGTATGCCCCGCTGCTACTACCCACGCCACGGAAGTTCGGCCGCGCCGCGATGAGCCCGCAAGCCAGTGCCGCCCGGGCGAGGATGTACACCACCTTGTTGTCCAGACTGCCGCCGTGCAGCGGATGCGGGTGGGCGATCAAGGCCAGGCCGCGGGGTGTCTCGGCGGGCATCTCCACCAGGGTCTCGACCACGCCGCCGTCGGGGCGCGGGATGAGCAGGCGTTGCCCGGAGGAGGTCGGCCGCGCTGGCGCGACGTGGGGAACCTCCGTCATTTCAGTCGAGTTTCAGTCGTTCGACCACCTTGCCGTCGCGCAGGTGGGAGGCGAGGATCTCGTCGATGTCCGCCTCGTCCACATAGGTGTACCAGACCGCATCCGGATAGACCACGCACACCGGCCCCAGCTCGCAACGGTCGAAGCAGCCGGCGCGGTTGACACGGCAGTCCCCCCCTTTGCCGTGCAACCCCATCTGCTTGGCCTTGTTCTTGGCGTATTCGAACATGGCCTCGGCGTTGTGCTGGGTGCAGCAGGTGCCGCCGTCCTCGCGCACGTTGAGGCAGAAGAACAGGTGATGGCGGTAGTGGCTCATAGGAAACGCGTCGGGCCGTCGCGAAGGTTTACGCTATCCCCACGGGGGCGGCCTGTGCGCAGCCGGCCTTGGCGGAGATCATGACTCGTCGTATTTGGCACAGCGCCCCTTGGCCTTGTCCACCGGGTACTTGCGGGCGTTGAGGATGAGCTTCTCCTCCGCCGCCTGCAGCAGGTCCACCTCCAGCTCATTGGCGAGGCTCACGAGGTAGATCAGCACGTCGGCCATCTCCTGCTTCACCGCCTCGCGCTTGTGCTCGGGCAGCCGCAAGCTCTCCTCGGGCGTGAGCCACTGGAAGGGTTCCAGCAGTTCCGCCGCCTCGACGATGAGGGCGGCGGCGAGGTTCTTGGGCGTGTGGTAGAGATGCCAGTCCCGCTCGCGACCGAATTCACGCACGGCTGCAGCCAGTTCGGACAGGGAATTAAAGGACACGTTGCGATCGGTCGATAACTGCGACGGGCAAGTGTACCACTGCCCGGTGTCGGCCGAGGCCGGCGATGCAGGTGGGGCGGCAAGACGTAGGACATTCGGCGCACGCCGCCGTGCCAGCAACTGCCGCGGCTGGCACGCATATTTGTGAGAGAGGCATCCGTGTGGAAAGGAGCTTGTGCCATAATCGGCCCGGCTCTGTCAGATATCAAGAAGGGGGAACCATGAAGCATCTCGCATTGGCGGTACTGCTTGCCTTGCTGGTGGGCTGCGCCAACCAGCCCATCTATCCGCCGGCACCGGCCAAGGCCATGGTGGACACCAGCTGGAACTACCTGCTCGGACCGGGGGATACCGTGAACGTCTTCGTTTGGGGCAACCCCGAGGTGTCGGGCTCCTTTCCGATCCGGCCGGACGGCAAGATGACCATGAACCTGGTGGAGGACCTCCCCGCCAGCGGCAAGACGCCGACGCAGCTGGCGCGGGAGATCGAGAAGAACCTGGCGCGCTACATCCAGGACCCGATCGTGACGGTGATCGTCGCCGGCGGCACCGGGCCGTACAGCCAGCAGATCCGCGTCCTGGGCGAGGCGACCAAGCCGCAGACCCTCACTTACCGCGAAAACATGACGCTCATCGACGTCATGATCAGCGTCGGCGGCATCACCGATTTCGCTGCCGGCAACAAGGCCAGCATCCTGCGCGTCACCGACGGCAACCCGCAGCAGTTCGCCGTGCGTCTGGAGGACTTGCTCAAGGCGGGCGACATCTCGGCCAACGTCGAGATGATGCCGGGCGACGTCCTGATCATCCCCGAGAGCTGGTTCTGAACCCCGGGCTGACGGCGGCTGTAATCCAAGCATCTACGGCGGACTGCACATGAACGAACAGATCGAGCAGATATTGGGGATCCTCCGGGGGGTGTGGCGACGGCGCTGGCTGGTGCTGGGCGTCACCTGGCTGGTCTGCGCCGTAGGCTGGGTATGGATCTATCTGCTGCAGAACGAGTACCGCGCCCAGGCGCGCGTCTACGTGGACACGCAGTCTCTGCTCAAGCCGCTGCTGTCCGGCCTGGCCATCCAGCCCAACTTGGAGCAGCAGGTGGCGATGATGACGCGCACCCTCGCCAGCCGCCCCAACCTGGAGAAGGTCGCACGCTTGACCGACCTGGACCTGCGCGCCAAGGACCCCAAGGCCCTGGAGGAGTTGTATGCCGACATCGCCAGCCGCATCAGTCTGGATGGCACTACCCGGGAGAACCTCTATACCATCGGTTTCGTGCACGCCAATCCGGACCTAAGCAAACGGGTGGTGCAGGCCCTGCTCACCATCTTCACCGAGCAGAGCCTGGGCGGTACCCGCAAGGATCTGTCCAACACCCAGAAGTTCATCGAGGACCAGATCAAGTCCTATGAGGCCAGGCTGCTGGAGAAGGAGAAGGAGCTGGAGGAATTCAAGCGCCGCAACGTCGGCCAGATGCCAGGTCAGGGCGGTGGCTATTTTGCGCGCATCGAGGCGCTCGACCAGACCTTGCGCGAGACCAAGTTGCAACTCGAGGAGGCCGTCAACCGTAAAAAGCAGCTCGAGCAGCAACTCGCGGATCAGGAGGAGACGATCTCCACACCCTTGTTGCCGCCGCCCATGGCCACGCCGAGCAACAGTCTGATCGACAATCGCATCAACGCCTTGCAAACTCAGCTCGACAACCTCAGGTTGCGTTTCACCGATCTCCACCCCGAGATCCAGCGCGTCAAAGGGCTCATCGCCAGCCTGCAGGAACAGAAGGCCAGGGAGGAGGAGGCCCAGCGTGCTGCCGAGGCGGCACGGGCCAAGGAAAACCCGGTTGCGGCCAAGGCGCAAAATCCGGTCTATCAACAGCTGACGCTCGCCATCGCCGAGGCCGACGCCAACATCGCCTCGCTGCGCACGCGCGTCAGACAATTCGAACAACAGCGTGCGGAGCTGCTGCGCAAGGTGGACCTGATCCCCCAGTTGGAGGCCGAACTGGCCCAGCTCACGCGTGACTACGACATCTACAAGCGCAACTACAGCGAGCTGCTGGCGCGGCGGGAATCGGCGGCCATGGCGGGCGAGGTCGAGGCCAAGACCGATACGGTCGAATTCCGCGTCATCGATCCGCCGCGTGTGGAGACCAAACCGGCCTGGCCCAACCGTCCCCTCCTGATCTCCGTCACGCCCCTGGGGGGTCTGGGCGCCGGCATCGCCCTGGCCTTCCTGCTCGCCCAGCTTCGTCCCACGGTGGATACACGCCGGCAATTGCGCGAACTGACCGGGCTGCAGCCCCTGGGTGCGGTGACGCGTGTCGAGACCGAGGCCTATCGGCGCCGGCGCAGGCGGCTCAACTGGAGCTATGTCCTCGGAACCGGTCTCTTGGTCGTGTCCTATGGTGTCCTGATGACCTATTACCTGGTCCTCTCTCCCGCAGCCTGATCACTCGAGGAGAACAGCATGAGCATCATCGAAAAGGCCGCGGGCAAGCTCGGTGCCGACTACCAGACCCCACCCGTGCCGCCCGCCGCCGGCAGCGACGTCGCGCGCGAGCGAGCGCTGATCGAGGAATCCATCGAACGGGCCGCGGCCTCCTTCGGGGAGGTGACCGCGCGGCCGGCCAGGAGGACGCCTGCCCCGGATGACGACGGACCGACCACGGTCTGGGGGGGCACCTCGCGTAAGGTTTCGATCGACGTGCAGCGGCTCAAGGCGATGGGCATGGTCACCCCGGATGCCGGCCGCGACAAGATCGCCGAGGAGTACCGCCTGATCAAGCGGCCCCTGTTGGCCAAGGCCTTCGGGCACGGCGACACCCCCCGCATCCCCAAGGGCAATCTGATCATGGTCACCAGCAGCCTGCCCGGCGAAGGCAAGTCCTTCACCGCCATCAACCTGGCCATCAGCATGGCGACCGAGATGGAGAACACCGTGCTGCTGGTGGATGCCGACGTGGCCAAGTCGTCTGTGCCGCGCTACCTCGGCATCGAGGCCAGGGAGGGGCTCATCGACGTGCTGCGCAACACGAACCTGCCGCTGTCCGACGTGCTCATCAAGACCGACATCGCCAAGCTGACCATCCTGCCGGCGGGACCCTCCATCGCGCATGCCAACGAACTGCTGGCCAGTTCCGCCATGAAGGCCTTCGTCGAGGACATCGCCAGCCGCTACCCCGACCGCATCATCCTGTTCGACTCGCCGCCCCTGCTCGCCACCAGCGAGGCCACCGTGCTGGCCAGCTACATGGGCCAGATCGTCTTCGTCGTGGAGGCGGAGCGCACGCCGCAGGAAGCGGTCAAGGATGGCCTCGCCCACATCTCCGGCTGCGAGCACATCGGCCTGGTGCTGAACAAGGCCACGCGCGCCCCTGCCGGCGACTACTACGGCTATGGCTATGGCTACGGTTATGGATACGGCTATGGCGAGTACGGCAAGTAGCCGACCCCAGCGCGCTGCCCTGCTGAGCATCGTCTTCCCCCTCCTGGCCTGGCCGGGGGCGGGCGTGGCCGGCGATTGGCAGTGGAGCCCCAGGCTGAGCTTGGAGGAGCGCTATTCAGACAACGTCTTCCTGCGACCCAAGGGCCAGGAGCATAGCGACTGGATCACCGAGGTGAGCCCCGGCATCGCTGTCCGCCGCGAGGGGCGCAAGCTCAAGGTGGATGTCGACTTCAGCCTGCAGGGCTACCTCTACGCCAACGACCCCGACCGCAGCCGCGCCCGCAGCAACCTCAATGGACAGGCCCAGGCCACGCTCCTGGAGGACTGGCTCTATCTGGACGCCACGGCACGCGCCAGCCAGCAGCTGGTGGACTATGTCGGCGGAGCCGGGCTGGGCGATGCGGTCGGCATCCAGAACACCCGCCAGACTTACAGCTACGGGCTGAGCCCCTATCTCAAGCACCGCTTCGGCTCCGACGCCACGGTGGAGCTGCGGGTGGGGCGCGACAAGTATCGTTCCACCGGCGGCAGCGGCCTGTCAGACAGCGGCACCAACCGCTACCGCTTCAGCGCCGTGAGCGGAAACGACTTCTTCCCCCTGTCCTGGAACCTGAGCTACGACCGGCGCGAGACGGACTACGCGGACCGCATCGATACCGACGGCGAGCAGGCCTCGGCCTACGGTCGGCTGCAGATGCGGCGCGAATTCGGCCTGATCGGCCAGGCAGGCCTGCAAAAGGGCAATTTCCCGGGGGCGACCAGCCGCATCCGCGACTTCTCCTACTACGGGCTGGGCGTGTACTACACGCCGGGACGGCGCTTCTCCGGCGAGCTGGTCTATAACCTCTCTGACCAGGGTAACTTCGTCAGCGGTAGCGTCACCCTGCAGCCCACCCTGCGCACCACGCTCAAGGCCTCCAGCACGCAGCGCAACTTCGGCCGCAGCTATGAACTCTCCGCCAACCACCGCACACGCAAGTCGAGCTGGGGGCTGGTTTATCAGGAGACCCTGTCGAGCTATGACCAGCTCGACCGGGAAAATCTGTTCGACGCCTGGTTGTGCGGTGGGGTCTACGTGTTTCCCATCCCCCTCGGCAGTGCGGTCCCCGACGGCTGCACGAAATTGAGCGATGCCGCCCTCGCCGCGCTGTTCGGGGCGGCGGCCTTCAAACCCGTCACCCTCGACAAAACCTACCTCAGCAAGGGTCTGACCGGTCAGTTCAGTTATGCCTTCCGCCGGGCCAACGTCAGCCTCCGCCTGTTCGACACCCGACGCGAGTATCAGGAGACGGAGGTGCTGGGGCGCGAGGACCGTCGTATCGGTCTGCAGGCGACGCTGAGTGTGCGCCCTGGCGAGCGCACCACCCTGAGCCTGTCGAGCGGCCTCTCCCGCCTGGAGGTGGACGACCCCGTCACACCGGCCAACAACCGCGAGGATGACTTCTGGAACATCGGCCTCACCCTCACCCGCCGTTTCCAGCCCGACGTCTCCGGCAGTCTGGAGCTGCGTCATCAGCAGCGCGACTCCAACCTCAACAACCAGGACTACACGGAGAACGCCTTGGCCGCCCGCCTTAACATGCGGTTCTGAGCGACGCACATGTACGAAGCCTATTACCACCTCCGCGACAAACCCTTTCAGCTCAATCCAGACCCGCGTTTCTTCTACGGCAGCCGGGGGCACAAGCGGGCCTTCTCCTATCTGGAATACGGCCTGTCGCTGGGCGAGGGGTTCATCATCATCACCGGCGACGTCGGCGCGGGCAAGACCATGCTGGTCAAGCACCTGCTCAAGAAGCTGGATCGCGGCAATTACCTCGTCGCCAACCTGGTCAGCACCCAGCTCGATGCCGACGACATGCTGCGCAGCGTCTCCGCCGCCTTAGGGCTGGACTACGAGCACCTGTCCAAGGCGGCCCTGCTCAACAATCTGCAGACCTTTCTGCGCGACAACCTGCGCCAGGGTCGCCGGGCCCTGCTCATCGTCGACGAGGCCCAGAACCTCTCGCCCAAGGCGGTGGAGGAACTGCGCATGCTGTCCAACTTCCAGGAAGGGGAAAAGTCGCTGCTGCAGAGCTTCCTCCTCGGCCAGCCCGAGTTCCGCGACACCCTGCAGAGCCCGGAGATGCAGCAGCTGCGCCAGCGGGTGATCGCCTCCTACCATCTGGGGCCCATGGACCGGGACGAGACCATGGGCTACATCCTGCACCGTCTCAAGACGGTGGGCTGGCACGGCAACCCGGCCTTCGCCGAGGACGCCTTCGATGCCATCCACGCCTTCTCCGGCGGTGTGCCGCGCCGCATCAACACCCTGTGCGACCGCCTGCTGCTGTTCGGCTTCCTGGAGGAACGCAACCAGTTCGACGCCAAGGCGGTGCAGGAGGTGATCGCCGACCTCAAACAGGAGGTGCACCATCAGGCCGCACCGGTCAGGCAGACGCAGATGGCCACCGTCGCCGCCGCGCCGGTGTCGATGGCCGTCGACGCGGCCCTGCCGGCCGACCTGGAAGAGCGCCTGACGCAGATCGAGCGCGGCCTCACCCGCTTGATCCCCATGGTGCGCAAGATCCTCTACACGGTGAGCGAAGGCCAGGAGCGCGACTGATGGTGGGCGAGTCCCCCCCGGGCGGGGCGACGCCCGGCCCGGCCCTGGCGGGGGCGCAAGCGGCGCGCGGGTCGGCGCGTCATCCGGCTTGCGAGGTGCTGTGCGTGGTGGGGGCGCGTCCGAACTTCATGAAGATCGCGCCCATCATGGCCGCCTTCGCCGCCCGCCCCATCCAGGCGAGGCTGGTGCATACCGGCCAGCATTACGACGCCGCCATGAGCGACGGCTTCTTCGAACAGCTCAACATCCCCCGGCCGCACGTCAACCTCGAGGTGGGGTCCGCCAGCCACGCCGTGCAGACGGCGGAGATCATGCGCGCCTTCGAACCGGTCCTGGACCAGGAGGCCCCGCGCGCCGTGCTGGTGGTGGGCGATGTCAACTCCACCATCGCCTGTGCCCTGGTGGCGGCCAAGAAGGGGGTGCCGGTGATCCACGTCGAGGCGGGCCTGAGGAGCTACGACCGACGCATGCCCGAGGAGATCAACCGAGTGCTCACCGACCAGCTCTCGGAGCTCCTCTTCACCACCGAGCGTGCGGCGCTCGACAATCTGAAACGCGAGGGGATAGACCCGCAACGGGTGCATTTCGTCGGCAACGTGATGATCGACACCCTGCGGCGCCATCTCGATCGGGCCATCCCCGCCGCGCAGACCCTCGGTCGGTTGCCCGCCAAAGGCTATGCCGTGTTGACCCTGCATCGCCCGTCCAACGTCGACGACCGCGACACCCTGGCCGGGTTGCTCGACGCCATCGCCCGCATCGCCGCGCGCCTGCCGGTGGTCTTCCCCATCCATCCGCGCACGCGCGCCGCCGCCGAGCGGCTGGGGCTCTCGGCCCGGCTCGAGCAACCCGGCATCCGCCTCCTGCCCCCCCAGGGTTATCTCGAGATGCTGGGACTCATGCGCGAGGCCACGGTGGTGCTCACCGACTCCGGCGGGCTGCAGGAGGAGACCACCGCCCTCGGTGTGCCGTGCATCACCCTGCGCGAGAACACCGAACGTCCCGTCACCCTCAGCGAGGGCACCAATACCCTCACCGGGCCCGACCCGGAAAAGATCCTGCAATGCTTCGAGGACATCCTGGCGACCGGGGGCAAACGCGGTCGCATCCCCGAGTACTGGGACGGGAGTGCCTCGGAGCGCATCGCGGCGATCCTGCGTGACTGGCTGGATGCCTGACGGAATCTCGTCGATCGTCACGAACGCCCGTGGGGGCCGGATCGGTCAGCGCGGATACCGTCAGCAGGGATCGGTCCGCTATAGGGGGTGGGACTTGGCCCGCGATTTGCTTGCCTGCGGAAACTAGGCCTAGATGTGCGGCTGAACACGACATGACCGAGCTGAACGCCGAGCTGTATAACGTGATGACCGTCGATGTGGAGGACTATTTCCATGTCGCCGCCTTCGCCGACCGCATCCCGCGGCATGAATGGGAGCGCTGGCCGTGCCGGGTGGAGGCGAATGTGGACCGTATCCTGGGCCTGTTCGACGCGCATGCCGTCAAGGCCACCTTCTTCACCTTGGGCTGGGTGGCCGAGCGCTACCCCGGCGTGGCACGCCGCATCGCCGACAACGGTCATGAACTGGCCAGCCACGGCTATGGGCACCAGCGCGCCAGCGAGATGAGTCCGGCGGCGTTCCGGCAGGACGTCACCCGTGCCAAGGGCCTGCTCGAGGACATCGCTGGCGTGGAGGTGCGCGGCTACCGCGCCCCCAGCTTCTCCATCGGCCACGCCAACCTCTGGGCGATCGATGAACTGGCGCAGGCCGGCTACCGCTACAGCTCCAGCATCTACCCCATCGCCCACGACCACTACGGCATGCCCGACGCCCCCCGCTTCCCCTATCGGCCGTCGCGCTGCCCGCAACTGCTGGAGGTGCCGCCCACCACCGTCAAGCTGGCAGGGCGCAACCTGCCGGCGGGGGGCGGCGGCTATTTCCGCCTGCTGCCCTATGCGTGGTCGCGCTGGCTCCTGCGGCAGGTCAACCAGACCGAGGGACGGCCCTGCATGTTCTACTTCCATCCCTGGGAGATCGACCCGGACCAGCCCCGCGTCGTAGGGGCGAGCGCGAGGAGCCGCTTCCGTCACTACGTCAACCTCCACCGCATGGAGGGCAAGCTGCGCCGCCTGCTCGGCGACTTCCGCTGGGGGCGGGCGGATGAGGTCTATGCCGCAGCGTTGACGGCCAAGCATGCGTAATGGGGATGCAATCGGTCATCTCCGCCCCACGCCCGCTCAACCATGCCTGATCTGATCGTCCGAACAGCGTGCGCTAGCGATGCCGCCGCCTGGGACGCCTTCGTCGCGGCCACGCCCGAGGCCACCTTCTTCCACCGCTGGGGCTGGCAGTCCGTGCTGCGTCAGGTCTTCGGCCATCGCACCCACTACCTGCTCGCCGAGCGCCACGGCCACATCGAGGGGGTGTTGCCCTTGACCGAGGTGAAGAGCCGGCTCTTCGGCCACGCCCTGATCTCCACCCCGTTCTGCGTCTATGGCGGCATCGCCGCCAGGAACGACGCGGCGCGTACCGCGCTGGACGCGCACGCCCAGGCGCTGGCGCGGGAACTGGGCGTGGGGCATCTCGAATACCGCGACCGCGATCGGCCGGCGCACGCCGACTGGCCGGGGACCGACCTCTACGTCACCTTCCGCAAGGTGCTCGATCCGGAGGTGGAGAAGAACATGCTGGCCATCCCGCGCAAGCAGCGGGCCATGGTGCGCAAGGGGATCAAAAACGAACTCACGGCGGAGGAGGAGGAGGCGGGGGTGGACGGCTTTTTCCGGGTCTATGCCGACAACGTCCGC
This sequence comes from Hydrogenophilales bacterium, assembly GCA_037445185.1. Taxonomy (GTDB): domain Bacteria; phylum Pseudomonadota; class Gammaproteobacteria; order Burkholderiales; family Thiobacillaceae; genus JANWZL01. The sequence continues at coordinate 70,119 of JBBIKZ010000001.1, forward strand.
CGCCACGGCACGCCGGCCCTGCCCAAGCGCTATTTCGCGGCGCTGCGCGAGACCTTCGGCCGCGACTGCGAGGTCCTGCTCGTGCGCGCCAAGGGCGGCCAAGTGGTGAGCGGTGTGCTCTCCCTCCGCTTCCGTGACGAGATCCTGCCCTACTATGCCGGCGACACCGTCGAGGCGCGCGCCCTGGCGGCCAATGACTTCAAATACTGGGAGGTGATGCGTCGGGCCTGCGAGCAGGGCGTGCGCGTGTTCGACTACGGCCGCAGCAAGGTCGGCACCGGGCCCTACGACTTCAAGCGCAACTGGGGTTTCGAGCCGCAGCCGCTCAACTACCGCTACCAGCTCGTGCGGGCGCAACGCCTGCCGGAGAACAACCCCAACAACCCCAAGTACCGCTTGTTCATCCGCGCCTGGCAGCGTCTGCCGCTGCCGGTGGCGAATTTCCTCGGCCCTTACATCGTGAGGAATCTGGGGTGAAGGCGGTTCAGGCTGACAAAGGCGGGTGCCTGTATGGATGAACTGCTCTTCCTCGCCCACCGTATCCCCTATCCGCCGGACAAGGGGGACAAGATCCGTTCCTATCACCTGCTCAAGCACTTGGCGCGGCGCTACCGCATCCATGTCGGGGCCTTCGTCGATGACCCCGAGGATTGGCGGCATGCCGACGCGCTGCGCTCGATGTGCGCCAGCGCGCATCTGGTCGGGATACACCCCAACTGGGCCAAGCTGCGGGCACTGACGGGGCTGCTGACCGGAGAGGCCCTGACCCTGGCCTATTACCGCCACCCCGGCATGGCGGCCTGGGTCCGGCAGCGGTTGGAGGCGGGGGTGCGCCGGGTGGTGGGCTATTCCTCCGCCATGGCCCGGTTCGTGCTCGACGCCCAGGGGGTGCGCCGGGTGATGGACTATGTCGACATGGACTCGGACAAATGGCGGCAGTACGCCGACACCCGCCCCTGGCCGCTGTCCTGGCTCTATCGGCGGGAGGCGGCGCGCCTGCTCGCCTGGGAGCGGCGGGTGGCGGCCGCGTTCGACTATGGGTTCTTCGTCTCCGCGCCGGAGGCGGCCGACTTTCGCCGTGCCGCACCGGAGATCGCGGGGCGCATCGGCTGGTATGGCAACGGGGTGGATGCCGACTACTTCTCGCCCGAACGGACCTATGGCAACCCTTATCCCGCGGGGACGGAGGCGCTGGTTTTCACCGGGGCGATGGATTACTGGCCGAACGTGGATGCGGTGACCTGGTTCGCGCGGGAGGTCTTCCCCGCCATACGCCGGGCGCGGCCGGCGGTGGCCTTCTACGTGGTGGGCAGCCGGCCGGCCGCCGAGGTGCAGGCGCTCGCGCGCCTGCCCGGCATCGCGGTCACCGGCCGGGTGCCCGACGTGCGCCCCTATCTCGCCCACGCCGCGGCGGCGGTCGCACCGCTGCGCATCGCCCGCGGCGTGCAGAACAAGGTGCTGGAGGCCATGGCCATGGCGCGCACGGTGGTGGTCACGCCCCAGGCCCTGGAGGGTATCCGCGCCTTGCCGGGTGAGGAGGTGCTACTGGCCGACGGGGTCGCGGGCTTCACCCAGGCCACCCTCACGGCCATGCAGCGACCGGATCTCGGGGCCGCCGCACGGCGGCGCGTGTTGCAAGACTATGCCTGGGAGGCCTGCCTGGCACGGGTCGATGCCCTGATCGATAGCGCCCCGCCCCTGCCGGCCAAGCCGCGGCCAATGTGCCACGAGGATGCGGCCGCAACGACCGGGGCTGCCGCCCGCGTCAGTGGCGAGAGGGCGACATGAACGCCGTGACCACTTCCAGCCAGGCCTGGCAGACGGGCTGGTTCAAGGCGCTGGGTCTGCTGGTACTGACATGGGCGGCGATCGCCCTCCTCCTGCAGCCGACGGCAGTGTCCATGGTGACCATCTGGGAGCGCTCCGAGACCTATGCCCATGGCTATGTCATCCTGCCCATCGCCCTCTGGCTGATCTGGCGCGATCGCCACCGCCTCGCCGCCGTCGAGACGCGGCCGGATGCCCGCGCCTTGGTCGCGGTCGTGCTGCTGTTGCTGCTTTGGCTCGTCGCCTGGGCCGGCGGTGTGCTGGTGGCCGAACAGTACGCCCTGGTGGGCTTGTGGATCGCCGCGGTGTGGGCCCTGCTGGGGCCGAAGCTTATGCGGGCGGCCGCCTTCCCGCTCTTTTATCTGCTGCTCATGGTGCCCAACGGCGAGTTCCTCATGCAGCCGCTGATGGACTTCACCGCCGATTTCACCGTCGCGGCGGTGCGGCTCATCGGGCTGCCGGTCTATCGCGAAGGCACCTACTTCAGCCTGCCCAGCGGCAACTGGAGCGTGGTGGAGACCTGCTCCGGCATCCGCTACATCATCGCCTCCCTGACCTTGGGGCTGCTCTATGCCTATCTGACCTATCGCAGCCTCTGGAAGCGCATCGCCTTTGCCATCGCCGCCCTGGTGGTGCCGGTCATCGCCAATGGCATGCGCGCCACCCTCATCGTGTTGATCGCCCACTACTCCGACATGAAACTGGCGCTGGGCATCGATCATTACATCTACGGCTGGGTCTGGTTCGGCATCGTCATGCTGCTGATGTTCTGGGTGGGACTCATCTGGCGCGAGGATGCCCCGGCGGCCGGTGCGCCGGCCATGCCCCGGCCGGCCCCCTGCACGCCGCGCCCGGCCTGGGGCATGGCGCTCGCCCTGGTGCTGGTCACCGCCCTGGCGCCGGTGTGGCAGCGCACCCTGGCCACCCCCGCGCCCACCGTGACCCTGACGGCGCCGCAGCCGGACCAGGGCTGGCAGGTGACCGCAACCCCCTTCAACGACTGGCTGCCGCGCTGGATCGGCATGGATGCGAAGCTCGTCCAGCACTACGCCAAAGACGCGGACCGGGTCCTGCTGTTCGTCGCCTACTACGGACAGCAGCGTCAGGACGCCGAACTGATCAACAGCCAGAACCTGATGGTGGAACAGGAGCACGAGCGCTGGCAGAACGTCGGGCAGCGCGTGCGCGGTATCGAGATCGATGGCGTCCCCTACCGCATGCTGGAGGCCAGACTGCGCACCCAGCGCGGCGAGCGCATCCTCGCCTGGCAGTGGAACCGGGTGATGGGGCGCAACGACCTGCACCCCCTGCTGATCAAGATCGAGCTGGCAGTGGAGAAGGTCCTCGGCGGGCGTGACGACGGCACCGCCTTCATCCTCGCCGCGCCCTACGAGGACCAGCCCGCCGAGGCCGAGCGCGTGCTGCGCGCCTATCTCAGCGACATGGGGGCGCGCTTGGCGACGGTGGCGCCATGACCGCACCGCCCCTGATCGCGCATGTCGTCTATCACTTCGGCACCGGCGGCATGGAAAACGGCGTGGTCAACCTGATCAACCACCTGCCGCCCGGTCGCTTTCGGCATGCCATCGTGAGCCTCACCGACCACACCGACTTTAGCCGCCGCATCGAGCGCGAAGACGTGAGCTTTTACGACCTCAACAAGCGCCCGGGCCATGATGTCGGCTGGTATCGGCGCCTGAGCGCGGTCCTGCGCGCGCTCAGACCCGCCATCGTGCACACCCGCAACCTCAACGCCCTGGAGGCGCAGTTCGTGGCGGCCTGGCTCGGGGTCAAGGGTCGCGTGCACGGCGAGCATGGCCGCGACGTCTTCGACCTCGAAGGGCGCAACTGGAAATACAACCTGCTGCGCCGTGCCGCGCGTCCCCTCGTGCACCGCTACATCGCGGTGAGCCGCGATCTGGCCGGCTGGCTCACCGATACCGTCAGGGTGCCTGCGCGTCGGCTCACGCAGATCTACAACGGTGTGGACAGCGCGCGCTTCCGGCCGCGGGTCGGCGAGCGGCCGACCATCGGCCCCGCCGGCTTCCTCGACGGCGCCCGTCTGGTCATCGGCAGCGCGGGGCGCATGGTGGCGGTGAAGGACTATGCCACTCTGGTGCGGGCCTTCATCCGCCTCGCCGGCATGGCGCCCGACCCGGCAGGCCTGCGTCTCGTCCTCATCGGCGACGGGCCCGATCGGGCGACCTGCCAGCAGCTGCTCGCGGACGCCGGCCTGGCGGGCCAGGCGTGGCTGGCGGGCAACCGCGACGACGTGCCGGAGCTCATGCGGGCCATGGACCTCTTCGTACTGCCCTCGCTGGGCGAAGGCATCTCCAACACCATCCTGGAGGCCATGGCGACGGGACTGCCGGTGATCGCAACACGGGTGGGGGGGAACCCGGAACTGGTGCAGGCGGACATCACCGGTAGCCTGTTCAAGGCGGGCGATGCCGACGCCCTGGCCGGCCTGCTGCGCGAGTATGCGCAGGACGGCGCACGCCGGCAGCGCGAAGGGGCGGCGGCGCGGGCGCGGGTGGAGCGTGAGTTCGCGCTCATGCGCATGGCCGCGGCCTACCAGGCCGTCTACGAGGGCCTGCTGCAGGGTCCACCCCGGGTGCAATGACGACTTTCCCCGTATACACAGACCACACCCATACGACAGGCTCCCCATGTGCGGCATCACCGGTGTATTCGATCTGACCGCCCGGCGCGAGGTGGACCGCGCGACACTCGCCCGCATCAACGACATGCAGTGGCACCGCGGCCCGGACGAGGCGGGCCTGCACCTGGAGCCGGGCCTGGGCCTGGGCCACCGGCGGCTGTCCATCATCGACATCGCCGCCGGTCAGCAACCGCTCTTCAACGAGGACGGCACGGTGGCGGTGGTGTTCAACGGCGAGATCTACAACTTCGTCGACCTCATCCCCGAGTTGACACGCCTCGGTCACCGCTTCCGCACCCGCTCCGACACCGAGGTCATCGTGCATGCCTGGGAGGAATGGGGCGAGGACTGTGTCGCGCACTTCCGCGGCATGTTCGCCTTCGCCCTGTGGGACCGCAACCGTGAGACCTTCTTCCTCGCCCGCGACCGGCTGGGGGTGAAGCCGCTCTATTACGCCGTCACCGACGACGGTTGGCTGGTGTTCGGCTCGGAGCTCAAGACGATCACCGCCTGGCCGGGTTTCCGCCGCGCGATCGACGACGAGGCGGTGGAGGACTACTTCGGCTATGGCTACGTGCCGGAGCCGCGCACCATCTACAAGACCGCGCTCAAGCTCCCCCCCGGGCACACGCTCACGCTCCGGCGCGGTGAGGCCCTGCCCGCGCCGCGCGAATACTGGGACGTGCCGTTTCGGCCGCTGCCGCCGATGCGCCTCGAGGACGCGCAGGTGGAGTTGATCGAGCGCCTGCGCGAGGCGGTCAGGATCCGCCTGGTGGCCGAGGTGCCGCTGGGCGCCTTCCTCTCCGGCGGGGTGGATTCCTCGGCGGTGGTGGCGATGATGGCGGGGCTCAGCGACCAGCCGGTGAAGACCTGTTCCATCGCCTTTGCCGAGGCGGCCTACGACGAGTCCGCCTATGCCCGTCAGGTGGCCGAGCGCTACCGCACCGATCACCACGTCGATCGCGTCGAGGCCGACGATTTCAGCCTGGTGGACGAACTGGCGCACCTGTACGACGAGCCTTTCGCCGACTCCTCCGCCATGCCCACCTACCGGGTCTGTCAGCTCGCGCGCCGGCAGGTCACGGTGGCGCTGTCGGGCGACGGCGGCGACGAGAACTTCGCCGGCTACCGGCGCTACCGTTGGCACGCCTATGAAGAGCGCATGCGCCGGCTGCTGCCGCTCGCCGTGCGGCGGCCGGTCTTCGGTCTGCTCGGCCGCATCTATCCCAAGGCCGACTGGGCGCCCAGGGTCTTGCGCGCCAAGACCACCTTCGAGGCCATGGCGCGCGACACGGTGGAGGGCTATTTCCACGGCGTGTCGGTGTGCAGCGACGGCCTGCGCGACCGGCTCTACAGCCGCGCCTTCAAGCAGCGCCTGAACGGCTATCGTGCGGTGCAGGTGCTGCGCCGCCACCATGCGCGCTGCGCCCACCTCGATGCGGTGAGCCAGGTGCAGTATCTGGACATGAAGACCTATCTGGTCGGTGACATCCTCACCAAGGTCGACCGCGCCAGCATGGCCCACGCCCTGGAGGTGCGGGTGCCCTTCCTGGATCACAGACTGGTCGAGTGGGTCTCGGGCCTGCCGGTCGGCTTCAAGCTCAAGGGGACCGAGGGCAAGTACCTGCTCAAGCGGGCGCTCGAGCCCTACCTGCCGCACGACCTCATGTACCGGCGCAAGATGGGCTTTGCCGTGCCGCTCGCGGAATGGTTCCGCGGCCCGCTCTTGGAGAGGCTGCGCGCCGCGCTGCTCTCGCCGCGCATGGCCGACACGGGGCTGTTCGACATGGCGTTCATGAAACGCATGGTGGACGAGCATGCCGTGGGCGTGCGCGACTTCAGCGCCGCCCTGTGGTCGCTGCTGATGTTCGCCGCCTTCTTGGAAAACCAGGACAAAGCCGGGGCGACGCGATGAGCCTCAAAATCCTGCACGTCTTCGACCACTCCCTGCCGCTGCACTCCGGCTACACCTTCCGCAGCGCCAACATCCTGCGCCAGCAGCGGCGTATGGGCTGGCAGACCTACCACCTCACCAGCCCCAAGCAGGTCAATTGCCACGTGGCGGAGGAGGAGGCCGAGGGACTGCATTTCTACCGCACCGCCCCGCCCGCGGGCCTTGCCAGTCGGCTGCCGGGGCTCAACCAGTGGGCCCTGATGCGGGCGACCGAGACCCGCCTGCTGGAGATCGCCCGCCGGCTCCGGCCGGACCTGCTGCACGCCCATTCGCCCCTGCTCAACGCCTATCCCGCCCTCGACGTCGGGCGCCGCCTCGGCATCCCGGTCGTCTATGAGATCCGCGCCTTCTGGGAGGACGCGGCGGTCGACCATGGCACCCAGCGCGAGGGGGGGCTGCGCTACCGGCTCACCCGCGCCCTGGAGACCCGCGCCGTGCGCCGGGCCGACCAGGTGGTGACCATCTGCCAGGGACTCAGAGGCGACCTCATCGCGCGCGGCACCCCCGCCGGGAAGATCGGTGTGGTGCCCAACGCGGTGGACGCCGAGGCCTTCGTGCCGGGCGCACCGCCGGACCCGGCGCTGCGCCAGCGGCTTGGCCTCGCCGGCTGCCGGGTGCTGGGTTTCATCGGCTCCTTCTATGCCTACGAGGGCCTCGACCTGCTGCTCGCCGCCCTGCCACGCATGCTCGCCCAAGCGCCCGACATACGCATCCTGCTGGTGGGCGGCGGACCGCAGGAGGCGAACCTCAAGGCCCAGGCGCAGGCGCTGGGCGTGGCGGACAAGGTCGTCTTCACCGGCCGGGTGCCGCATGCCGAGGTGAGCCGCTACTACGACCAGATCGACCTGCTCGTCTATCCCCGTCACGCCATGCGCCTGACGGAATTGGTCACCCCGCTCAAGCCGCTCGAGGCGATGGCTCAAGGACGCTTGTTCATCGCCTCGGACGTGGGCGGGCACAGGGAACTGGTGCGCGACGGCGAGACCGGCCTGCTGTTCAGGGCGGGGGATGTGGCGGCCCTCGCCCGTCGCGCCCTCGATGCGCTGAGTCTGGCCGATGGCGGCGTCGCCCTGCGCGCCGCCGGTCGCCGCTATGTCGAGCTCGAACGCAACTGGCCGCGTGTGGTCGCGCGTTACCGTGACATCTACGGCCGGGCCCTGGGGCGCAGCCTCGATGGGTAAGCCACTGGCACCCGTGCGGCCGGCCGGCCTCTGCCTCTTGAGCCTGGCGTGTATGCTCGTCGCGCCCGCCCAGGCGGACGATGGGGCACGCGAGCACTACCAGCTCTGGCTGGAACTGGCCCAGGCGCGCATCCAGGCTGCGGCGCGGCTCAAGGATGAGCATGCCGCCCTGCGCGAGCTCGATATCGCCGGCGAATACCTCGGCAAGGCGCGTGAGACCCTGCTTGCGCCCAAACGGCCACAGCCGGGTGCCGGCGCTATTGGAGTCAAGCGAGGCGCCGGCGGCCAGGTGCAGGCCGACTGCCCGTGCGACAGTGGTCGCACCTGCACCGGCCCGCGTGGCGGGCAGTATTGCGTCACGGCGGGTGGGCGCAAGCAATACCAGTGAGCAGACGTACCACGCGTACGGTCATGACCGGCATACTCCTGGTGCTGCATCTCGCGGCGGCAGGGGCAGATGCGCGCAGTTTCCGGGGCGAGGTTGTGGACGTCCACGACGGTGACACCCTTACCCTCGCCACTGACGCCGGACAACGGTTGCGGATTCGCCTGTCGGGGATAGACGCACCAGAACTCGACCAGCCCCACGGCGAGGCGGCGCGCAGACGCCTCGCCGATCTGGCGCTGGAGCGAGCGGCGCTTGCCCGCTGCATCAGGCGCGACCGGCATGGGCGGTGGCTCTGTCGGGTGACGGTCGCGGGTGAGGATCTGGGTCTGAGTCTATTGCAATCCGGCTATGCTTGGTGGTTCAGGCGCTATGCGCATGAACAGCCGGAGGCCACCCGCAGCCGCTATGCCGCCGCCGAGGCCGAGGCCACCCGGGCGCGCCGGGGGCTGTGGCAGGATGCAGTACCCAGGCCGCCGTGGCTGTGGCGGCGCGAGCACTAGAGTCCGCGCAATGCCAGCCACTCCTCCAGGATGAGGATCACCCACAGCATCTTGCCGAAATAGGTGGCGTGCCCCTCGGCGTGTTCCTGGCGCAGGCGGTCGATGTAGGCGGGGTTGAGCAGCTCGCGGCGCTTGAAGTCGGCCAGCCGGTCATCCAGGCGCTCGCGCAGGGGCGCATGCTCTCGCGCCCAGACCCCGAACGGCAGCCCAAAACCGTGCTTGGTCTTGTTGATGATGGCGTCCGGCAGGAAGCCCTTCAAAGCGGTCTTGAAGAACCAGCGCAGATGCTGGCCCTTGACCTTCCAGTCGGGCGGCACCTCGCCGGAAAAGGCGACCATGGCGTCGTCCAGCAGGGGGTAGCGCACCTCGATGCCCGCCGCCTGCGTCATGCCGCCCACCTTCCTCAGGTCGTTGTCCGCCAGGGTGAACTTGAGGTCCAGGTGCAGCATGCGGTTGATGTAGGAGGCGGACGCCGCGCGGTGATAGGCGTCCTCCAGCAGCCGCGACGGCTGGTGTGGGTCGATGCGGGCGAGGAAATCGGCCGTGAACATCTCGGTGAGCGGCTGCCGGTAGATGTGGTTGTAGGACTCCATGCGCTCGGGTAGCGGGATGTTGGCCTGGCGGATGTAGCTTTGCAGCTTGCGCACCGGCGGCAACCGGTCGAGCCCCGGCAGCCGCGCCAGCGGTTCGATGACGCCGCCGCGCAGCGGGCCGGGGATGTGCTGATAGGCCTCGAACACCTTCTGCTTGGCATAGCGTGCATTGCCGCCGAAGATCTCGTCGCCGCCGTCGCCGGCGAGCATCACGCTGTAGCCGTCCGCTTGCGCCAGACGTGCGCAGAAATAGGTCGGCACCGCCGACTCATTGGCGAAGGGCTCGTCGTACTGGCGGGCGATGACGGGGATGGCGGTGAGGATGTCCGCCGGCTCGAGGTAGTACTCGCGTGCATCCAGACCGAAGTGCCTGGCGGCCAGACGGGCGTATTCCATCTCGTCGAAGCCTTCGGCCGCGAAGCCGATGGAATAGGTGCGCACCGGCTGCCCCGAGAGTGTCTTGTAGACACCGGCGACGGTAGAGCTGTCGGTGCCGCCGGAGAGGAAGGCCGCGGTCCGTCCCGGCTCGGCAGCGCGCGCGACACACTCGCGCAGCAGGTCACGGAAGCGGCTCGACATCGCCGCGAAGTCGTGACGCGGCGCATCCCGATAAGCCATCCGCCAGTAGAAACCCCGCTCCACCCGCCCGCGCCGGAACCAGGCGTATTCGCCCGGCAGCAGCTTCTCCACGCCGCGGTAAAGGGTGCCCGGGGCCGGCACATCGTAGAAGTAGAAGTAGTTGAACAGTCCTTGCGGGTCGAGTTCACCGCCGACCGCGGGGTGGTTCGCAACCGTCTCCGCCCGGTCGGCGAAGACGATCCGATCGCCCCTGACCGAATAGGCGAGGCTGTGGATGCCGACGCGGTCGATGGCCAGAAAGACCGAGTCGCTGCGCCGGTCGAGAATGGCCAGGGCGAATGGGCCCAGCACCTGGGCCGGCAGGTTGCCGCCATGCCGGTGCCACAGAGCGATCAGTTCACCTGCGCCGAGGGGGGTGCCCGCCGCCGAGCGCGGGTGGCCGGTGATGGCGGCCAGGATGCCGTCCGCCTCGGCCAGTTCCGCATGCCGCCCCGACGTGGCCAGGGCGCAGTTGGGATGGATCTTGCAGATGGACTCGGCGGCGTCGGGGCGCAGCCGGCGCATCCCGTCCAGGATGTCCCGCGCGGTGTTGGGGTCTTCCCCCTGCGGGCCGAGCCAGCCCAGCAGCTCGTGCATGTCTCGTCTCCCGATCCGATGCGGTGGGCTCAGGGCCGCGCGGGCTCGGCCCGCACGGGATAGCCCGCCGCGCTGAGCAGCACCTCCCAGGCGGCGGGGTCGAAGCCTTTGTGATGCCTACCGCCCACTTTGATCACCGGCACCTCCAGGGCACCGGCGAGCCGCTTGAGTTCGACCGCGTCCTCGGGCACGTTCTGCGGGTTTTTCCGGTCGTAGGGAATATTGCGCCGGGCGAGGAAGTCGAGGGCGAGGTTACAGGGCTCGCCGCAATCGGTGACGTAGAGCGCGACCGGACTCGTCTCGCGCGCGCGCCGCAGCGCGTAGCCTTCCTTGTCGGTCTCCACCACGTTGGCGCGCGGCTTGAGCGTCTCGACCTTGCGCGCCTTGGGCGGCGGCGGCTGGTCGGAATATTGCACCACGCCGCGCTCGTCAACCCAGCGGTACACCTGGCCGGCCACGGCCAGCTCCATGCCCATGATCATGATCAAAAGGAAGGTGCGCCCCCCCATTGTTTCACCCTCTTGTGCCTTGGCTACGTCGGGATTCTAACAGCCCCGCTAGCTCAGGCGACAACACCGACTAGCCCGAGCCATGAACAGGAGGGTGGCGTCACGCCATGCCGTTGTGCCTGAGCAGCGCGTCGATGGTCGGCTCCCGACCGCGGAAGGCCTTGAACGACTCGATGGCCGGACGCGCGCCGCCCTGGGCCAGGATCTCGCTCCAGAAGCGGTGCCCCACCTCCGGGTTGAGCACGCCGTTCTCCTCGAACAGGCTGTAGGCATCCGCCGACAGCACCTCCGCCCATTTGTAGCTGTAGTAACCCGCCGCATAGCCGCCGGCGAAGATGTGCGAGAAGTTGTTGGGGAAGCGGTTGTAGGCGGGCGGGATGACTACGGCCACGCGGGCGCGGATCTCGTCGAGCAGTTCGAGCACCCGCTTGCTGCCGTTGGGGTCGAAGTCGTGGTGCAGGTGCATGTCGAAGAGGGCGAACTCGATCTGGCGCACGGTCTGCATGCCGGCCTGGAAGTTCTTCGCCGCCAGCATCTTGTCGAACAGCGCGCGCGGCAGCGGCTCGCCGGTGTCGATGTGGGCGGTCATGTGTTTGAGCACCTCCCACTCCCAGCAGAAGTTCTCCATGAACTGGGAAGGCAGTTCCACCGCGTCCCACTCCACGCCGTTGATGCCCGACACCCCGAGGTCCTCCATGCGGGTGAGCAGGTGGTGCAGCCCATGGCCGAACTCGTGGAACAGAGTGATCGCCTCGTCGTGCGTGAGCAGCGCCGGCTTGCCGCCGACCGGCGGCGAGAAGTTGCAGTTGAGGTAGGCCACCGGGGTCTGGATGCCCGCGCGCGTCCGCCGCCGTGTGATGGTGTCGTCCATCCAGGCGCCGCCGCGTTTGCTCTCGCGGGCGTAGAGGTCGAGGTAGAACTGGCCGATGAGGGCGCCGGTGCGGTCGCGGATGTCGAAAAATTTCACACTCTCGTGCCAGACCGGGGCCTCGGACGCCCGTATCGTGAGGCCGTAGAGGGTCTCGATGAGCCGGAACAGGCCCCCGAGCACCTTGGGCTCCTGGAAGTACTGTTTGACCTCCTGCTCGGAGAAGGCGTAGCGCGCCTGCCGGAGCTTCTCCGAGGCATAGGCCACATCCCAGGCCGCAAGCTCCGGCAGTCCCAGCTCGCGGGCGGCGAACGCGCGCAGCTCGGCCATGTCGCGTTCGGCATAGGGCCTGGCACGCCGGGCGAGCGCCTCCAGGAAGTCGAGCACCTCCGCCGGCGTCTGCGCCATCTTGGGCACGAGAGAGACATGGGCGTAGTCCGGATAGCCCAGCAGATGGGCGGCCTCCTGACGCAGCTTGAGGATTTGCGCAATCAGCGGCGTGTTGTCGAGCTCCGCCGGGCCGAACTCGGAGGCGCGGGTGACATAGGCGCGATACATCTCCTCGCGCAGCCGCCGGTTGGCGCAGAACTGCATTACCGGCAGGTAGGACGGGGCCTGCAGGGTGAGCTTCCAGCCGGCCTTACCCTCGGTGCGTGCCTGCTCGGCGAACATCTGCCTGACGTCGTCGGGCACGCCCTCGAGTTCCGCCTCGTCGGTGATGAATTTCGACCAGGCGTTGGTGGCGTCGAGCAGGTTTTCCTCGAATTTGGCCGACAGCCTGGCCAGCTCCTCCTGGATCGCCTTGAAGCGGGCCTTCTGCTCGGCCGCAAGCTCCGCCCCGCCGAGGCGGAAGTCCCTGAGTTCGTTGTCGACGATGCGGCGGCGCGGCGCGCTCAGGCTCGCGTATTCGGCGCTAGCGGCCAGGGCCTTGAACTTGCGGTACAGCCCCTCGTGTTGCGAGAGTTCGGCGTAGTACTGGGTGATCTTGGGCAGGTTTTCGTTGTAGGCCGCGCGCAACTCGGGGCTATCGAGCACCGAGTGCAGGTGCGACACCTGGCCCCAGGCGCGCGCCAGCCGTTCGTTGGCGTCCTCCAGCGGCTGAACGAAACCCTCCCAGGTGGACTGGGTCGTGTCGGCGGCGAGCTGCTCGATGAGGGCGCGGTTGTCGGCGAGCAGCTGATCGATGGCGGGGCTGACGTGTTCGGGCTTGACCTCGCTGTAGCGGGGCAGCCCCGTGAAATCGAGCAATGGGTTCATGGCGGTCCTGCGTGGTGTGTGAGCTTGGCTATACTTGCGGCCAGGCTGCGCGTTTTCCAAGGGGTCCATCGATGGGGATCGAGGCGTTCCGGGGCATCATGCCGAATCTCGGCCGCGATGTCTTCATCCACCCCATGGCCACGGTCATCGGCGAGGTGACGCTGGGCGACGGAGTGTCGGTCTGGCCGGGTACGGTGATCCGCGGCGACGTGAATTTCATCCGCGTGGGCGCCGGCAGCAACATCCAGGACAACAGTGTGCTGCATGTGAGCCACCGCCGGCCGGAAGACCCGGACGGGGCGCCGCTTATCGTGGGCGAGCGGGTCACGGTGGGACATGGCGTGATCCTGCACGGCTGCACCATCGGCGACGAGTGCCTGATCGGCATGGGTGCCGTGGTCATGGACCACGCGCTGATCGAGCCGCAGGTGCTGCTCGCAGCCGGCAGCCTGGTGCCGGAAGGGCGGGTGCTCACGAGCGGCTGGCTCTACCTAGGACGACCGGCGCGGCCGGTGCGGCGTCTCGCCGCCGAGGAGACGGCGCAGTTCTCCTATCAGGCCGACAGATACCTCGAACTCGCCCGCGCCTATCGCGGCGGCTGATCGCTTGTTTTCGCCATGCACCCGCCCCAGCTCAACCCGGTCATCCTGCAGACCGTCGTGCTGCTCGCGCTGTCCAACCTGTTCATGACCGTGGCCTGGTATGCCCACCTGAAACACCTGAACGACCGGCCCTGGTGGATCGCCGCCCTGGTGAGCTGGGGGGTGGCCCTGTTCGAGTACCTGCTGCAGGTGCCGGCCAACCGCATCGGCTACACCCAGTTGACGCTGCCGCAGCTCAAGATCCTGCAGGAGGTGATCACCCTGGCGGTGTTCGCCCCCTTCGCGGTGCTGTACATGCGCGAGCCGCTCACCTGGAACTACCTGTGGGCCGGGCTGTGTCTCGTCGGCGCGGTGTATTTCATCTTTCGCGCTTGATGGACGGCTGACGCGCAGACGTGTGGCATCGTCCGGGACGCGGCGGGCCACGTGATAGAATTGTAATTTTGCCTTGGGATACATCCATGTTCAGCGCCGATCACACCCTCGAGCACGTCGATCCAGAGCTGTGGGACGCCATCCGCAAAGAGGCCGTCCGGCAGGAGGAGCACATCGAACTGATCGCCTCCGAAAACTACACCAGCCCCGCCGTGATGCAGGCGCAGGGGTCGGTGCTGACCAACAAGTACGCCGAGGGCTATCCCGGCAGGCGCTACTACGGCGGCTGCGAATACGTGGACATCGCCGAGGCGCTTGCCATCGAGCGGGCCAAGCAGCTCTTCGGCGCCGAGGCGGCCAACGTCCAGCCCAATTCCGGCTCGCAGGCGAATCAGGCGGTGTTCATGGCCTTTCTCAAGCCGGGCGACACCATCATGGGCATGAGCCTGGCCGAGGGCGGGCACCTCACGCACGGCATGGCGCTCAACCTGTCGGGCAAGTGGTTCAACGTGGTCGCCTATGGGCTCGACGCCAACGAGGACATCGACTACGCGGGCATGGAGGCCAAGGCGCGCGAGCACCGGCCCAAGCTCATCATCGCCGGCGCATCGGCCTTCTCGCTTGCCATCGATTTCGCGCGCTTCGCCCGGGTGGCGAAGGAGATCGGCGCCATCTTCATGGTGGACATGGCCCACTATGCGGGCTTGATCGCCGCCGGCGTCTATCCCAACCCGGTGCCCTATGCCGACGTGGTCACCTCTACCACGCACAAGACCCTGCGCGGCCCGCGCGGCGGCATCATATTGATGCGTGCCGAGGGCGAGAAGGCCATCAATTCCGCCGTCTTCCCGGGGCTGCAGGGCGGACCGCTGATGCACGTCATCGCCGGCAAGGCGGTGGCCTTCAAGGAGGCGCAGGGCCGGGAATTCCGCGCCTATCAGGAGCAGGTGGTGGCCAACGCCCGCGTCATGGCCCGCGTGTTGTCCGAGGAGCGGGGCTTGCGTATCGTCTCCGGCCGCACCGACAGCCATCTCTTCCTGGTCGACCTGCGCGCCAAGGGCATCACCGGCAAGGACGCCGAGGCCGCCCTTGGGCGCGCGCACATCACGGTGAACAAGAACGCCATCCCCAACGACCCGCAAAAGCCGATGATCACGAGCGGCATCCGCATCGGCACGCCGGCCATGACCACGCGCGGCTTCAAGGAGATCGAGGCCGAACGCCTGGCGCATCTCATCGCCGACGTGCTCGACGCGCCTGCTGATGAGGCGGTCATCGCCCGCGTGCGGGGCGAAGTGGCCAAGCTCACGGCGGCGTTTCCGGTCTACGGGAGCCAGGTTACAGGGACCAGTAAAGCAAGCGCGCCCTAGGAGCCTGTCGGACTTGAGACTGATCTACTGCGCCGGTGGGAAGAGCGGTCCATTTTCCCCCGATTTCTCGTTGCATAGGCCCACTATGCGCCTCGAAATCGTGAAAAACTGTCCTCGCTCTCCCACCCGGCTCGCTACGATCGCTCAAGTCCGACAGGCTCCTAGGCGCGCAAACTTCCCTGACACCTGACAGCTGGAATGCGCTGCCCCTTCTGCGGCTCGCCCGACACCCAGGTCGCCGAAACGCGGCTGTCCGAGGACGGCGCCATGGTGCGCCGCCGCCGCCGCTGCACGGCCTGCGACAAGCGCTTCACCACCTACGAGACGGCAGAGATCCGACTGCCTGCCGTGGTCAAACGCGATGGCGAGCGCCAGGACTTCTCGCGCGACAAGCTGCGCGAGGGCTTTCGCCGGGCGCTGCACAAGCGGCCGGTGCCGATCGAGCTGGTGGACGAGGCCATCGACCGGGTGGTGCAGAAACTGTTGAGCCTGGGCGAGCGGGAAGTCACCTCCCGCTACATCGGCGAGCTGGTCATGGCGGAACTGAAGCGTCTGGACAAGGTGGCCTACATCCGTTTCGCCTCGGTCTATCGCGCCTTTCAGGACGTGGACGATTTCCGCGACGCCATCCGTGACGTGGAATCCCGCGACCCGGACAAGCCATGAACCCAGATCGTCCATCAGACCGGCCAGTGCCTTCGATGGGCGTATCGACCGATGCAAGCAGCGACGCTTACGCAGCGGGGTCCCTACCTACGCGGGCTTCGCTTGCCCCTGGCTGGCCATTTCGCGCGCAACTTCTCGCCCGGATGTCCAATCCGGGCTGCGACCGTCGCGCGCAAACTGCCTCGACCATATGGGCGGCGTGCCTTCCCGCGTCCTAATGGATAATCTGGGTTGAACTTCAGCGCCGCCGATCACGCCTACATGGCCCAGGCCCTGCGCCTGGCGGAGCGGGGGCTCTACACCACCACCCCCAACCCGCGGGTCGGCTGCGTCATCGTCCGCGACGGCCGGGTGGTGGGGGAGGGCTGGCACGCGCGCGCCGGCGAACCGCATGCCGAGGTCCTCGCCCTGCGCCAGGCGCGTGGCGCGGCGCGCGGCGCCACCGTCTACGTCACGCTGGAGCCCTGCAGCCATTACGGCCGCACCCCGCCCTGTGCCCATGCCCTCATCGACGCGGGCGTGACGCGGGTGGTGGCGGCGATGCGCGACCCCAACCCACAGGTCTGCGGCCGGGGGGTGGAGCTGCTCACCCTGGCCGGCATCCGTGCCGAGGTGGGCCTGCTGGAGGCCGAGGCGCACGAGCTGAACATCGGCTTTTTCAGCCGCATGACCCGCAGCAGGCCCTGGGTGCGGGTCAAGACCGCCGCCAGCCTCGACGGCAAGACCGCATTGACGAACGGTGTCTCGAAGTGGATCACCGGCGTGGCCGCCCGCGCCGACGTGCAGCGCTGGCGGGCGCGCGCCTGCGCCATCCTCACCGGCAGCGGCACCGTCCTGGCCGACGACCCGCAGATGACCGTGCGCGGTCTGGAGACGGGGCGCCAGCCCCTGCGGGTGATCGTCGACAGCCGCCTGCGCACGCCACCCCAGGCCCAAATCCTGCAGGGCGGTGCCCTGGTCGTGTGCGCTCAAGAGCTGCCGGAGCGCCGCGCCGCCCTGGGGGCGGCGGGTGCCGAGGTGATCCAGCTCCCGGGACCCGGGGGGCGGGTGGACTTGGCTGCCCTCATGCAGACGCTGGCCGCTCGCGGGGTGAACGAACTGCACGTCGAGGCCGGTGCCACCCTGAACGGCGCGCTGCTGGCCGGGGGCTGGGTGGACGAGTGGCTGGCCTATATCGCCCCCACGGTGCTCGGGGCCCAGGCGCGCGGCCTGTTCGAGATGCCGGCGCTTACCGACATGGCCGCGCGCCGGGACTTCATCCTGAGGGAACTGCGGCATGTGGGCGACGACCTGCGTCTGCTGCTGCGCCCGAAGCCCGCGGGCAGCGGCGGCGCAACATGAACGGACGGCGATCCCTTCCGCCCCATGCCCCGGCGGGGTTCTCCCCGCGGTCCGACAGGCATAGAATTTTGGATTTGCTCGCGGCTTGACCGCGTAACAGGGGACCGCGCATGTTCACCGGCATCATCCAGGCCGTCGGCCACATCCAGCACCTCAGCGAAGCCAGCGGCGGCGATGCCCGCGTCACCATCGCCGGCGGGGGGCTGGACCTCGACGACGTGGCCATCGGCGACTCCATCGCCGTGAACGGGGTGTGTCTGACGGTGGTGGAACGCGGCCCCGAGCATTTCAGCGTCGACGTCTCGCAGGAGACCTTCTCCTGCACCGTCGGCTTCACACCGGGCGAGGCGGTCAATCTGGAAAAGGCCCTGCGGCTCGCCGACCGGCTGGGCGGACATCTGATCTCCGGTCACGTCGACGGGGTGGGCGAGGTGGTGCGGTTCGAACCGGTCGGCGACGGCATGCGCCTGGACATCCGCGCGCCCAAGGCCCTGGAGCGCTACCTGGCGCCCAAGGGCTCGGTCGCGGTCAACGGTGTCTCCCTCACCGTCAACCGGGTGCACGGCGAGGAATTCTCCATCAACCTCATCCCGCACACCCTCAAGGCGACCATGCTCAAGAACCTGAAGGTCGGCAGCCGGGTCAATCTCGAGGCGGACATGCTGGCGCGCTATGCCGAACGCCTGCTCGCCTACCGCCACAGCACGGACAAAGACTGATGCTCACGCCCATCGAAGACATCATCGCCGACATCCGCGCCGGCCGCATGGTCATCCTGGTGGACGAGGAGGACCGCGAGAACGAGGGCGACCTCGTCATGGCCGCCGAGCACGTCACCCCCGAGGCGATCAACTTCATGGCCAAGTTCGGCCGCGGGCTCATCTGCCTCACCCTCACCGACGAGCGCTGCCGCCAGCTCGGGCTCAAGCAGATGGTGAGCGAGAACCAGACGCCCCATGGCACCGCCTTCACCGTCTCCATCGAGGCGGCCGAGGGCGTGACCACCGGCATCTCGGCGGCGGACCGGGCGGTGACCATACGCACGGCGGTCAGGCGCGATGCCAAACCGAGCGACATCATCCAGCCCGGCCACGTGTTTCCCCTGCGTGCCCAACCCGGTGGCGTGCTGGTGCGCGCCGGCCACACCGAGGCGGGCTGCGACCTCGCCGGGCTGGCGGGGCTCGAGCCGGCGGCGGTGATCTGCGAGATCCTCAAGGAGGACGGCAGCATGGCGCGGCTGCCCGACCTCATCGAGTACGCCCGCGAGCACGGGCTCAAGATCGGCACCATTGCCGACCTGATCCATTACCGCGCGGCCAACGAGCGCCTGGTCGCACGCATCGGTGAGCGGCCGATCGACACCCCCTTCGGCACCTTCCGGCTGGTGGTCTACCGCGACAAGGTCACCCGCGCCACGCATCTCGCCCTCACCCGCGGCGAGATCCAGGCCGAGGCCGAGACCCTGGTGCGGGTGCACGAGCCGGTGTCCCTGATGGACGTGCTCGAGACCGCCGCCGGCGGCCATGCCTACAGCGTGCCGCAGGCCTTGGGCATCATCGCCCGGGCCGGCAGCGGCGTCGTCGTCCTGCTGCACCGGCCGGAATCGGCCGACGAGCTGGCAAGCCGCGCCCTGCCCGCCGACACCCCGCCGCCGGGGCGCAAGTTCGACCTGCGCAACTACGGCATCGGCGCCCAGATCCTGCGCGACCTCGGGGTCGGCAAGATGCGGCTGCTCGCCACGCCGCGCAAGATGCCCGCCATGGACGGCTTCGGCCTGGAGGTGACGGGCTATTTCCAACACGAGGGAGACTGACATGGCCCGTTACGACAACATCCTGGAGCTGGAACCCAACCTCGACGGCAGCGGCCTCAGGATCGGCATCGCCATGAGCCGCTTCAATCAGGACGTCGGGGAGGGGTTGCTGGCCGCCGCCACCGCCACGCTGGTCCGGCATGGCGTCAAGGAATCGGACATGGTCATCGTCACCGTGCCCGGTGCGCTGGAGCTGCCGCTCATCCTGCAGAAGATGGCCCGCAGCGGCCGCTTCGACGCACTGATCGCCCTGGGCGCGGTCATCCGCGGCGAGACCTACCACTTCGAGATCGTCTCCAACGAGATGGCGGCGGGCATCACGCGGGTCAACCTCGACACCGGTGTGCCCGTCGCCAACGGCGTGCTCACCACCGACACCGACCATCAGGCCACGCACCGCATGTCGGAGAAGGGGCGGGATGCGGCCCTCGCCGCCATCGAGATGGCGCGCCTGCTCAAGGCGCTATGAGCAAGACGCGGGGCAGCCGGCGCCTCTCCCGCGAGCTGGTCCTGCGCGCCCTCTACCAGTGGCAGCTCACCGGCGATGACCCGGCCCGTCTGCTCACCCAGGCGGAGGAGGCCGAGGAATACGCCCAGGCCAACCAGGAACTGTTGCGCGCCTTGCTCGACGGCATCCTAGGCGAGGCGCCTGCCCTCGATGACGCCCTGGCCCCACACCTCGACCGGCCGGCGGCCAAGCTCTCGCCGATCGAGCACGCACTGCTCTGGCTGGGCGCCTACGAGCTCCTGCACAGCCCGGATGTGCCCTACCGCGTGGTCATCAACGAGGCGGTCGAACTGGCCAAGCGCTACGGCGGCACCGACGGCCACAAGTACGTCAACGGCGTGCTGGACAAACTCGCCAGGACGGCGCGCAGGCTGGAGCTCGAGGCGGCTGCCGGCCGTGGGCGCTGAGCGCTGAGGCCTGTACACCGGACGGGCACGTCTCGACCGTTCCGACGCCGATGCCCTCCGAATTCGAGCTCATCGCCCGTCACTTCACCCGCCCAGCCACGAGCGCCCGCCTGGGTGTGGGCGACGATGCCGCCCTGCTTGGGCCGCAGCCCGGCATGGAATTGGCCGTCACCACCGACATGCTCCTCGCCGGCCGGCATTTCCTGCCGGACGACGATCCGGCGAGGCTCGGACACAAGACCCTGGCGGTGAACCTGTCCGACCTCGCGGCCATGGGGGCGCAGCCGCGCTGGGCCTTGCTTGCGCTCGCCCTGCCGGAGGCGGACGAGGACTGGCTCGCCGCCTTCAGCCGCGGCTTCTTCGCCCTCGCTCAACGCCATGGCGTGGAACTGGTGGGGGGGGATACCACGCGCGGTCCCCTCAATCTGTGCGTGACCCTCCTCGGCGAGGTGGAGGCCGGTCGGGCCCTGACCCGCGCCGGCGCGCGTCCCGGCGACGAGATCTGGGTCTCCGGCAGCCTGGGCGGCGCGGCCCTGGGGCTGGCGCACCGCCTGGGTCAGGTGCAACTGCCCTCGCACGCGGCAGAGGCTTGTCTCGAACGGCTGCACGCGCCGGAGCCCAGGGTTGCCCTGGGACGCGCGCTGCTGGGTGTGGCCAGCGCCGCCATCGATGTCTCGGACGGCCTGCTCGCCGATCTCGGCCACCTCCTCGCCCGCTCGGGGGTCGCCGCGGTGGTGGACTTCGGGCGCCTGCCCGCCCACCCAGCCGTGGCGGCCCGGCCGTCGGACCCCGTCGCCCGGCGCTGCCTGCTGGCCGGCGGCGACGACTACGAGCTCTGCTTCACCGCGCCGCCCGCGCGTGCAGGCGACGTCGAGGCCGCCGCGCGCGCCGCCGGGGTGGCGGTCACCTGCATCGGCCATATCCAGGCCGGCGAGGGGCTGCAACTCCTCGGCGCGGATGGCGTGCCCATGCCCATCGTCGAGCACGGCTATGACCACTTCGCCTGACCGGCGCTTCCTCCTCGCCCATCCCGCCCATTTCATCGCCCTGGGCTTTGGCGCCGGTCTCGCCTCGTGGGCGCCCGGCACCCTCGGCACCCTGGTGGCCCTGCCGCTGCATTTCCTGATCGACGCTCTGCCGCCCGTCCTCTATTGGGGGCTGCTGCTCGGCGGGACGCTCCTGGGCATCTGGGCCTGCGGCCGCACCGGCAGCGCCCTGGGGGTGCCGGATCACGGCGTCATCGTCTGGGACGAGATCATCGCCTTCCTGCTAGTGCTGCACTTCACGCCGCAGACGGTCCTGGGTTATGTCCTCGCCTTCGCCCTGTTCCGGCTGTTCGACATCTGGAAGCCCTTCCCCATCGGCTGGTGCGAAACGCGGGTCCAGGGCGGCCTGGGGGTGATGCTCGACGACCTGCTGGCGGCGGGCTATGCCATCGTCTGTCTCGAGGGAGTGACGACATGGATGTGACACAGGATGAACTCGAGCGGCTCGCCGCACGGGTGGGCGCTCTGCTCCAGACACGGGGCTGGCGCCTGGCCACGGCCGAGTCCTGTACCGGCGGTTGGGTGGCCCAGGCCATCACCGCCATACCCGGCAGTTCCGCCTGGTTCGACCGCGGCTTCGTCACCTACAGCAATGCGGCCAAGCAGGAGATGTTGGGCGTCAAGCCTGACACCCTGGCCGCGTTTGGCGCGGTCAGCGAGGCCACGGTCGGGGAGATGGCGGCGGGTGCGCTCGCCCGCAGCCGGGCCGAGGTGAGCCTTGCCATCTCCGGCATCGCGGGTCCCACCGGCGGGAGCGCGGACAAGCCGGTGGGCACGGTCTGTCTCGCCTGGGCGCTGCCCGCACGGGGCGTGGAGGCCGTCACCCGGCATTTCGACGGCGCGCGTCGCGCCATCCGGGCGGCGTCCGTGCAGGTGGCACTGCAAGGACTGCTGGACCGACTACAATAATGTTGCCCGGCGATTGGCCGGGGCCTCCTTCCTATGTCACAATCGAACAATCGTTCGAAACACGGGGACCCCATCCATGGACGAACACAAGACGAAGGCGCTCACCGCCGCGCTTTCCCAGATCGAGAAGCAATTCGGCAAGGGCTCCATCATGCGCATGGGCGACGGCAGCGTCGCCGAGGACCTGCAGGTCATCTCCACCGGCTCACTCGGGCTGGACCTCGCCCTCGGCGTAGGGGGGTTACCGCGCGGCCGTATCGTGGAGATCTACGGGCCGGAGTCATCTGGCAAGACCACGCTCACACTCCAGGTGGTAGCCGAGGCCCAGAAGCTGGGCGGCACCTGTGCCTTCATCGATGCTGAACATGCGCTGGACCCCAGTTATGCCCAGAAGCTCGGCGTGAACGTCTCCGAGCTGCTCATCTCCCAGCCCGACACTGGCGAGCAGGCCCTCGAGATCGCCGATATGCTGGTGCGTTCCGGCGCGGTGGACGTGATCGTGGTCGACTCGGTGGCGGCCCTGACGCCGAAGGCGGAAATCGAGGGTGAGATGGGCGATTCCCACGTCGGGCTGCAGGCGCGGCTGATGAGCCAGGCCCTGAGGAAACTCACCGCCAGCATCAAGCGCACCAACACCCTGGTCATCTTCATCAACCAGATCCGCATGAAGATCGGCGTCATGTTCGGCAACCCGGAGACCACCACCGGCGGCAACGCGCTCAAGTTCTACGCCTCGGTGCGCCTGGACATCCGCCGCATCGGGTCCATCAAGAAGGGCGAAGAGGTGATCGGCAGCGAGACGCGGGTGAAGGTGGTCAAGAACAAGGTCTCCCCCCCATTCAAAGAGGCGGTGTTCGATATCCTCTACGGCGAGGGCATCTCGCGCGAGGGCGAGATCATCGAATTGGGCGTGGCGCACAAGCTCATCGACAAATCGGGCGCCTGGTACGCCTACCGCGGCGAGAAGATCGGGCAGGGCAAGGACAATGCCCGTGAGTTCCTCAAGCAGCACCCCGACATGGCCGCCGAGATCGAGGGCCTGATCCGCGAGCGGGTGGGGGTGCGAACCCCGAGCGCCGCCCCCGCCGTCGAGGAATAGCTGCAATGACCCTGCGCGAGCTGGCGCTGGGCCTGCTCGCCCGGCGGGAACACAGCCGAGCAGAGCTCGCGCGCAAACTCGCCCGACATGGCGAGGCCGATGCCATCGCCTCCCTCCTCGACGCCCTGGAACGCGACGGGCTACTGTCCGAGGCGCGTTATGTCGATGCCCAGCGCCATGCCCATGCCGGACGCTACGGTAGTCTGCGGCTCAGGCACACCCTGCAGCGACAGGGGGTGGCCGCAGAACTGGCCGAGACTGCCCTGCGGCAGGCCCGCGCCGACGATCTGGCCGCGTGCACGGCACTGTGGCAGCGCAAATACGGCAGGCTGCCGCGCGACCTCAAGGAAAAGGCGCGTCAGTACCGCTTTCTCCTCAGCCGTGGCTATCCGGCCGAGGTCATCGAGCGAGTGCTCGGCGGGGTGGAAGAGGGCTAAGCCCAGTCATTAAGGCGCGCGATGATGGCGAGCCGTATGGCGAGCCGATTTGCGCTCGGGCAACGAGCCCATGGTGGACCCCATGCGTGAGGCGCACGGGCTTGATACTGCCGCCAGACGGAGACCCTGGCGCGTGTAGGCCATGGTGGCGTGGCGATGGCGAGGTCTTCGAGCCTGCCGAATGACCGACGAAGGCACTGGCCGACCTAATGATCCTAAAAACCTCAGTTGACCGCTCCTTGGCCTTCGCAAAGACGCATGGAACCTGATGTTTGCGCCTCCGAGCACGCTCACCCGGAAGGTGAGACCGCTACACGCCCGCTTTCGGGTCTGTGCGCGCGTCTGGCTGCGTTGCTCCTCCTTGCGGGGGCGCCCCGTAGCGTCGTCCGAGGGGCCCCGCGTGAGCGGGGATCGGACAGCGGAGGGGATGCCGGCGACTGCC
>JBBIKZ010000002.1:0-66963 GCA_037445185.1 Hydrogenophilales bacterium
GCGGGGGCGGGCGCCCTGCCGTTCCAGCGCCTCGTCCGCGCGGCAGCAGACACGGCTTCGGGCTACACTATGACGTGATCGACGTTCCTGAGGACAAGGTCATGTCGTCCCCATCCGCGCTGAAACGCACCCTGACAGTCGAGGCATACCTGGCCGGCGAGCGCACGGCGGAGGTCCGGCATGAGTACATCGACGGCCAGGTGTATGCCATGGTCGGGGCGAGCGATCGTCACGGTTTGATCCTGAATGCCCTGGCCTTTGCGCTCACGCCGCTGGCCCGACAGCGGCGCTGCCAGTTGTTCACCTCGGACATGAAGGTGCGGCTGGAGATCGCCGGCCGCACGGTGTTCTACTACCCCGATTTGCTCCTGGCCTGCGACCCGGAGGACCGCGAGCCGTATTTTCGCACCCGCCCCTGCCTGATCGTAGAGGTGTTGTCCGAGGCGACCGAGCGCATCGACCGGCGCGAGAAGCTGCTCGCCTACCAGACCCTGCCAAGCCTGCGCGAGTATGCGCTGGTGGCGCAGGATGCGCGGCGGGTGGAGGTCTATCGGCGGGCCAATGGCTGGCTGGCCGAGGAGCTGGAGGCGGGCGAGCTGCGCCTCGATTGCCTCGATGCCGCCATCCCGATCGAGGCGATCTACCAGGATGTGGCGTGGGGCTGACGGGACGAAATGAGCAGCGCGCGTCTCGCGGCTGGGTAATTTAGGATGCCATGGCCTGCGGGGAGGTTGAACCCGACCCGCAGTCAGCGTATCGGAGACGTGGAATCGCAGGGCGGGTGAGCGCCTCGCCCCGGCCAGGCAGTTTGTCATGGTCTAGTCGGCGGTCGAGCGGCGTTCGAATGGGTGGGGGGCATGGTAACCCCCCGGCCCTACGGGCCACCCCCCTTGTCAGGGGGGCGCCCTCTGCACCCCCGACCGCCTGCGGCCACCCCTGGGGGTGGCTTGCACTGCCCCCTTGAAAACAGGCGCAGCCTGTTTCAGTGCAGGCTAGCTTTGCAAAGTGATCGTCAAGCCCCCTGCGGGCGGCCGGAACGAAGGGGATCGCCGCGCCAGCGGCGGTGGGATCGAGCCCCTTGAGGAAGGGGGTGGCGGTGAAACCGCCGGGGCTTACGGCTGTGTTGCGAACGTGATCAGGCATCCCGCATGCGCCCAGCCCATCAGGTGAGCAAAACGCCCAGCCTCACCCCTGCCCATATCGCTTGGCGGGCTCGGCGCCTGTGAGGCGGCGCTGCCTGTGCTGGCGGCGCTTGCCATCGGTCATGATCGTGCGGGGTCATTTCGTCGCGTCGTCCTGACGGGCATCCGCTACGCGCCGGGCTGCGGCGCTCTCCAGCGCCTTGAGCGCGATGCCCTGCACCGAGGCGACTGCCTCGTCGGCCTTGCGCGACGGTTCGCGGATGCGCTCTTCCTGCTCGCGGATCTTGGCGCCGAGCGATTCGATGAGTTGGTCCTTGAGCCGGCGTTCGGTCTCCGCCTCCCTGGCCAGGAGCTCTTTCTCGAAGCGGTGCTGGGCGGTGAGGCGCTCGGTGACGCGCGCCTCGGCCTCCTGTGCGGCGCGTTCGATGGCCTGCGGCATGGCCTCGACGCGCGCGCAGCTCGGCCAGCTCGGCCTCGCGAGCGGCAAGGGCGGCCTCGCGCTCGGCCCAGCCCTTCTCGAGCGTGGCGCGGCGCGCCTGCAGTTCCTTTTCCTGCTCGGCGCGGCGCGCGGCGTAGTCGTCCTGCTCTTTCTTGCGCGTGAGCTTCAGGGTGTAGTCGTATTCCTCCTCCTCGCGGGCGCGTTCCTTCCTGAGTTGTTCGTCCCGTTCCTTGCGGGTCCGTTCGTACTCTTCCTGCTCTCGCTTCCACTGGGCGCGCCTCGCCTGCATTTCGGCCTCGAAGGCGGCGATCTTTTCCTCTATCTCACGGGCAAAGGCCCGGCGCTTTTCCTCCTGGGCGGCGATGAGGGCGGCGAGACTGCCCGCTTCGGCCTGAATCTGGTGGAGCTCTTCCAGGTTGCGCGTCTCGATCTCGATGGCCTGGCGCAGGTCGGCCAGCCGCCTAGCCTCGGTGGTGAGCTGTGCCTCCATCTCGTCGAGGGCACGGCCGATGCCGAGCTTGAGTTCGGCCAGCCCGCGGACGATGCCGTCCACGGTGGTGGCGGTGGCGGATTCGACCACGGCCTGCCTTTACCGGCGGGCCTTTTCCTCCTGGCGGCTTTCGCGCTCGAGCTCGGCCAGTTGTTTCAAGGCCGCCTGATAGGCGGCGAGAATCTCGTTTTTGGTGCTTTTGGCGCTGATTTCCGGTTCCATGGTCGGCTCTACAGACGCTTGCACCTCAGACGGTGGCATGCCGGGACGATGCGGTACGCGAGGTCAAGCCGCCAGCTTGCGTTCGAGGGTATCAACCCTCGACCTCAGTTCGCGTACCTCTTGGGCGAGGAGCGTATGTTCCTCCCGACGCACGATGACTTCATACAGCCGGTCGAGGCGACGGTTGGTCTCGTCGATGCGCGCGATCAGGCCGTCGTGCACCTTGTTGATGCATCCGAGTAGATCGTCGTGCACCTTGTCGATACGGGCGTTGGTCTCGTCGATGCGTTTGTGGGTACCATCGATGCGCCCGAGCAGGTCGTCGTGCACCTTGTCGATGCGGGCGTTGGTCTCGTCGATGCGCCCGAGCAGATCGTCGTGCACTCTCGGGCGTTGGTCTCGTCGATGCGCCGGCTTTGGTCGACGAGCTGCGCGTGCAGGTCGTCGAGCCGTTTGTTGGTGAGCTGCAGCGACGAGCGCAGCTCGGCGATGTCCAGCCGCAGCTTGTCGAACTCGGGCACCACCCACTCCTGGATGGCGGTGCGCATGGCCTGCATGATGTCCATTGCCAGCTCCTTGGTATCCTGGCGTCATTCTGGCAAATCGGGGCCCCATGCACAAGGCGTATCGATCCGTCGAACCGGCGAAGATGGCTTGCCCGTCCAGGGTCGTTCATGGATAATGGCCAGTTTGTAGTTACAGCACCTAGGAGCCTCCATGAAAGCCGGCATCCACCCCGATTACAAAGAGATCAGCGTCACCTGCAGCTGCGGCAACGGCTTTACCACGCGTTCCACCCTGGGCAAACCGCTGCATGTCGAGGTCTGTTCCGCTTGCCACCCCTTCTACACCGGCAAGCAGAAGATCGTCGACACCGCCGGCCGGGTCGAGAAGTTCCGCCAGAAATACGGCATGAAGTGACCCCCTTCCGCCCGTGCCTCGCGTGGCAATCATGAAAAAGGCAGCGCGTGCTGCCTTTTTTCTTGCGCAGGTGCACGGCTAGCGCGCTCTGGCGTCATTCGGCCCGATGCAGCGGGAGACCCCCCAGCCACGATTGCATGCCACGTCGCCCGGCAAACTGGCCTGGCTGGTCCTGTTCGCCCTGGTCTGGGCCCTCTACGGCCTCGCCGGACGGGACGCCTGGCAGGCCGATGAGGCCCTCGCCCTCGGCGCCGTACTGGACTGGCTCGAGCGCGGCGACCTGCCGCCGCAGGCCCCCCTCTACACCTGGGTCGCCGGCCTGTCGGCCCGGTGGTTGAGCGGTCTGTACACGCTGCAGGAGGGGGCGCGCTGGGCGAGCGGGCTGTTCGCCCTGCTCGGCGTGTCGTTCACCGCCCTGGCCGCGCGCAGCCTGTATGGGACCGGCTATGGCGCCCTGGCCGCCTTACTGCTGATGGGGGCCTTCGGCCTGGTGCTGCGGGTGCACGCCCTGTTGCCCGAGACCGCCCTGCTGGCCGGTTATGCCCTGTTGCTGTACGGTCTGGCGGAGAGTCGGCGCGGGCCAGATCGGGCCTGGGCCATCTTCGCCGGGGCCTTGGTCCTGCTGCTGACCCGCGGGCTGGTCGATCTGCTCGCGGCCCTGCTGTGCGCCCTGCTCGCGCTCGCCCTGCCGGGCTTCGCCACGCGCAGCTATCGCCTGGCCCTCATCAAGGCGGGCGTCATGCTGGCGCTGGCGTTGGCCGCCTGGCTGGGCTATCTGGGCCATGCGGGCCTGCTGGCCGACTGGTGGACGGGCCAGCTGGCGAGGCTGGCGGCCTACAAGGGCTTCGAGCGACAAGTCGACACCCTGAGCTGGTTCGCCTGGCCGGCCTGGCCGCTGGCGCTGGCCGCCCTCTGGCACGAATACCGGCGCCTCGGGCGGGAGAACCCCTTGCATCTGCCCCTGGTCGCCACCGGCAGCGCCCTGATCGCCGGCCTGTTTGCCGCCTACAGCCACGATGGCGTGGCCATGCCGGCGCTCGTCCCGCTCACCCTGCTGGCCACCTTCGGCATCGCCACCTTGAGACGGGGTGCCGCCCAGGCCTTCTACTGGTTCGGCGTGACCTGCTTCGCGTTTTTCACCCTCGCCTTCTGGCTGTATTACTTTGCCCTGGAGTGGGGCCAGCCGGCGCATCTGGCGGCACATCTGACTCGGCTCACACCCGGTTACTCCCCCCAGGTCGCGGCCCAGGATGTCGGTCTGGCCGCCGCGGCGACCCTGATCTGGCTGGCGGCGGTGCCCCTCTTCCCGCGCGCCCAGGTGCGCCCGGCCCTGGTCTGGGCGACCGGCATCACCCTGAGCTGGGTGTTGCTGGTCGCCCTGCTCAAGCCCTGGGCGGAGCTGTCCTGGGGTTACCGCCCCATCGCCGACGCCGTCGCGGCGAGACTGCCGGCCCAGGCCTGTATCGAGATCGAGGCCAGCGGGGCGGCACGTGTCATGATGCAATACCATCTGGCACATAGACTGCCCGCGGCGGGGGCGCGATGTGCCTGGCGGCTCGTGGTCGAGGCGCGCGATGCGGCGGTGCGGTCGGGAGCCGATCTGGTCTGGGAGGGCCGCCGGCCGCGCGAGAAGCGCGAGATCTATCGGCTCTACCGGCTGCGTGATGATGGCTGGACCTGAGGCTGTGTCCCGAATCGTCCGATCGGGCAGGCCCGGGCGATGGCCGGCGGCCGAAAGGCTGACCTGTATCCGCAGGGAGGCGGGGTGCGTATGGATGACCCGGCTATGACGCCAGCCGATTCGGTTGGTGCGGTGGTGCTGGCAGGCGGGCGGGCCCGCCGTTTCGGCGGGCAGGACAAGGGCCTCATCCTGCTCGGCGGGGTGCCGCTGGTGGCCTGGGTGATCCGGCGTCTCGAGCCGCAGGTGGATGCCCTGCTGATTTCCGCCAATCGCAACCTGTCGGCCTACGCGGATATGGCAGAGGTGGTGGAGGACACCCTCCCCGGTCAGCCTGGTCCTTTGGCGGGTGTCCATGCCGCCTACGGCCACCTGGCCAGTGAGTGGGTGCTTACTGCGCCCTGTGACGCGCCCTTTCTCCCCTCGGACCTGGTGGTACGGCTGCGCACGGGGGCGCGGCGGGCAGGGGTGGGGGCGGTCTATGCGGCCGACGACCGTCAGGCGCACTACACCGTCATGCTGATTGAGCGCACGCGGCTGACCGACATCCCGGTCTTCCTGGAGGAGGGGGGGCGCAGGGTGCAGGACTGGCTGGCGCGGGTCCAGGCCCAGCCGGTGCCGTTCCGCGACGATCCGCATGCCTTTTTCAACATCAACACGCCGCAAGACCTGGCCCTGGCCGAGACATTGTTGTCACGACCACCGCATTGCGGCTGACCCTGGGGCATCCCAACAAGCGCCGCGTGTTCGACATCGTCCTCTTCCAACCCGAGATCGCGCCCAACACGGGCAATGTCATGCGCCTGGCGGCCAATACCGGCTGCCGCCTGCACCTGGTGCGGCCGCTGGGCTTTACGCTGGAAGATCGCCTCCTGCGGCGCGCGGGGCTGGATTACCGCGAATACGCCGAGGTCAGGGTGCATGACGACTGGCAGGCCGCCGAGGCCGCGCTGGCGGGGCGCACCGTCCATGCCATGACCACCCGCGCCAGCCGCCTGCTGCACGAGGCGAGCTTCAGGCCGGGGGACGTGCTCCTGTTCGGGCCGGAGACGCGCGGCTTGCCGGCGGAGCTCCTCGCCCGTTTCCCGGAGGCGCAGCGCCTGCGCCTACCCATGCGGCCCGGCAGCCGCAGCCTCAACCTGTCCAACGCGGTGGCGGTCACCGTCTACGAGGCCTGGCGGCAGAATGGTTTCGCGGGCGGCGTATGACGGCAGGGCGTGGCTCGTGACGCGGTCGGGCATGGGGCCGGGCGTCAGGCCCACTCGTCCTTGAGCCCGCGGTTGAGCAGGGCAGCGACCGCCTGCTGCGGCGAGAGTTCGCCGTCGAGCAGGCGGCAGACCGTCTCGGTGATGGGCATCTCCACCTTGAGTTCATAGGCCAGGCGCCGGACCTCTCGCGCGCTGGTCACGCCCTCGGCGACGTGGTTCAGGTCGCGCAGGATGGCTTCCAGCCCGCTGCCGGCGGCCAGGCGCAGGCCGACCTGGCGGTTGCGCGAGAGGTCGCCGGTGCAGGTGAGGATGAGGTCGCCCACGCCCGACAGCCCCATGAAGGTCTTGGGCTCACCACCCATGCGCACGCCCAGCCGGGTCATCTCCGCCAGCCCGCGGGTGATGAGGGCGGCACGGGCGTTGAGGCCGAACTCGAGGCCGTCGGACACGCCGGCGGCGATGGCGATGACGTTCTTGACCGCGCCGCCCACCTCCACGCCGATCACATCGGTGCTCGAATAGGGCCGCAAGGTGCTGGTGTGCAAAGCCGCCGCCGCCCGCCGGGAGAACTCGGCATCGAACGAGGCCAGGGTCAGCGCCGCCGGCAGGCCGCGTGCGACCTCGAGGGCGAAACTGGGGCCGGAGAGTACGCCGCAGGGCACCCCTGCCGGCCATTCCTCCGCCACCACCTCGTGGGCGAGCTTCATGCCGCCGGCCTCGAAGCCCTTGCACAGCCAGATGAGCGGCAGGGTGCGGCCGGCTTGCCGGAGCTGGCGCAGCAGGCTGCGGAAACCGCCGGTGGGCACGGCGGCGATGAGATAGTCGGCCGCCCGCGTCGCCTCCTCGAGGTCGTCCGTGACCTCGAGGGCATCGGGCAGACGGACGCCGGGCAGGTGGCGGCCGTTGACCCGATCCGCGCGCATGGCGCGCACCTGTTCCGGGTTGCGCGCCCACAGCGTGACGCGTGCGTGCTCCGTCAGGCGGATGGCGATGCCGGTGCCCCAGGCGCCGGCACCCAGCACGCAGAGCTTCATGGCTGTGGCTGGCGGCCGGTCAGTTCGGCTGCCCGGCCTGCCGGGCCTGCTGCTGCTGCATGTAGAGCAGCTCGAAGTTCACCGGCTGCAGGATGAGCGGCGGGAAGCCGGCATCGATGACGGCGCTGGAGACGGCCTCGCGCGCATAGGGGAAGAGGATGTTGGGGCAGCCGATGGCCAGCGCCGCCTCCAGGGCCTCCTTGGGCAGGTTTTGGATGCGGAAGATACCGGCCTGGCGCACCTCCACCAGGAAGGCGGTCTTGTCCTTGATCTTGGCGGTGATGGTCAGCGTGAGCTCGGTCTGGTAGATGTCCTGTTCCACCGGCCCGCTCTGGGTGTCGATCTGCATGTCGATCTGGGGCTGCTCGCGCTCGAGGAAGATCTGCGGGGCATTCGGTACCTCGACGGACAGATCCTTGATGTAGATCTTTTCGATGTTGAAGAAGGGTTGGGCCTGCTGTTGCGGCTGCTGGTCGGTCATGTCGTTCTGCCTGTGGTTGTCGGATGGGACATTATAACCGGCC
The DNA here is from genome assembly GCA_037445185.1 of Hydrogenophilales bacterium. Classification (GTDB taxonomy): domain Bacteria; phylum Pseudomonadota; class Gammaproteobacteria; order Burkholderiales; family Thiobacillaceae; genus JANWZL01. The sequence continues at coordinate 7,659 of JBBIKZ010000002.1, forward strand.
TGCCGTGCGGGATTTCTTCACGCCGCCGTCGCTGCCCGACAGACGCCCCTAGCAGGGCAAGGACGGCCGAGTGTGGTAGTCATGTGCGTGCGCCGGTCGTCGCCCCGACCCGCGCCGCGTTCGTCGGCAACGGCTACAGGGTATCGCGAGGTCGGTGACACCGGCGTTAGCCCGCGAGCAGGGGGTCCAGCTCACCGGCCGCGTCCAGCTCGGCCAGGTCGTCGAAGCCGCCGACGTGGCGCTCGCCGATGAAGATCTGCGGCACGGTACGCCGGCCGGTGATGCGCATCATCTCCTCGCGACGCTGGGGCTCCAGGTCGACGCGGATCTTCTCCACATCGGCCACCCCCTTCCGGCGCAGCAGCATCTCGGCGCGTTGGCAATAGGGGCAGACGGCGGTGGTGTACATCTTGACATGGGGCATGATGGGTTCCTCATTTTTCCTTGGGCAGGCCGGCCTGTTCCCAGGCCACCATGCCGCCGGCCAGGTTGTGCACGCGCGCGAAACCGGCGCGGCGCAACAGGCTGCAGGCATGGCTCGAGCGGCTGCCCGTACGACACACGGCGACGATGGCCTTGTCCTTGTATTTTTCCAGGTCTTCGAGCCTATCCTTGAGTTGGCGCAGCGGGATGTGCTTGGCCTTGGGGATGCGGCCGTCACGGAACTCCGAGTCCTCGCGCACGTCGAGCACCAGGGCATCCTCGTGGTTGAACAGCATCACCGCCTCCTGCGGTCCGACCTGTTTGATGCCGGAAAAGCGCCCGCTGATCGAGGGCCAGACCAGCATGGCGCCGGACAGCAGCGCCAGCAACACGAGCCAGATGTTCTGCAGGATGAAATCCATGGCTTATTCGGGGAACAGGTCGAAGTCGATCATCGCCTCGGGCAGGACGCCGATCGGCGTGCGTCCGCGCATCTCCAGGATCTGCGGGCGGCCGTAGCGCCCGCCCTCGAGGCGGTAGATGGTGAGCACACGGTCGGTGGGGTGCAGCAGCCACACCTCCGGCACGCCGGCCCGTTCATAGGCGGCGAGCTTGACCGTCTGATCGCGCACGGCCGAGGCGGGGAAGAGCACCTCCGCGACCCAGTCCGGCGCGCCGCGCACGCCGCGCTCGTCCACCTTGGCCGGGTCGCACACGGCCAGTACGTCGGGCTGCAACACCGTGTCGATCTCCCCGTCCGCTTCTTTGGCGTGTGGCAGGCGCACGTCGAAGGGGGCGACGAAGACCTGGCAGCTGCGGCCAGCGAGTGCTGCCTTGACCTGTGCGAACAATTCCCCCACGACGAGCTGGTGGCTGCGCGTGGGGGAAGGCGCCATGGCGTATGCCACGCCGTCGATCAGCTCGTAGCGGGCGTCCTCCGGCCAGTTGAGATAGTCGGCGTAGGTGTAGCGCGCGTCGCGTGTCAGTGGGTATCCCATGCCTTGCGCACCGGGGTGAGGCAGAGCGGATTATCGCTCAACTGGCGCAGGGGGCGCTCGCCTCCTTGAAGCCCAGCTTCTTCAGGATGCTGACCAGGGGGCAGAGATTGGTGAAGCCGGACTGGAACAGGTTCAGTCCCACGAAGGCGGTGAACCACAGCCAGGAGACCTGGGTGAGGTCGGCCTGGCCCATGGTATGGGCGAGCCCCAGCGACAACAGGATGAAGAAACCGGCGACGATGCGGACGATGCGTTCGATGGTCATGGCAGTACTCCTGAGTTGACGGTTGATGACAAAGACCGGTCAGGCCGCCTCGGGTTGAGGGCGGCGCTGCCAGAGGTAATACAGCAAGGGGATCACCACCAGGGTGAGCGCGGTGGAGGCGAAGGTGCCGAAGATGAGGGAGATGGCGAGCCCGCCGAACACCGGGTCGGTGATCATGATGGCCGAGGCGAGGATGATGGCCAAGGCCGTCAGCAGGATGGGGCGGAAGCGCACGGCGCCGGCCTCCATCACCGCCTCCTCGAGGCTGAAGCCCTGGCGGCGGTAGTCGAGGATGAAGTCGATGAGCAGGAGCGAGTTGCGCACCACGATGCCGGCCAGTGCGATGGCACCGATCATGGAGGTCGCGGTGAAGGCCTGACCCATGACCCAGTGGCCGGGGAAGATGCCGATCAGGGTGAGCGGGATGGCCCCCATCACGACGATGGGCAGCATGAAGGATTTGTAGTAAGCGGTGAGCAACAGGTAGATCAACACCAGGGCGACGATGAAGGCGCTGCCGAGGTCACGGAAGACGTCCAGGGTGAGCCGCATCTCGCCGCCCCAGAGCAGGGTGTAGTCGGCCACGTCGCGGGGTTGCGCCTCGACGAAGCCCAGGTTGCCGGTGGTGAAGGCGACCCCGCTCTTCTCCAGACGCTTGCCGTCGAGCATCTGGTCCAGCGCCAGCACGGCATAGACCGGGCTGGAGGTGATCATCTCGCCGCCCACCATGACCATGGGGTGCAGGTCGCGGCCATAGATCGGCTTGGCCTCGATCACCCGCTCCACGCGGGCGATTGCCGACAGCGGCACCTGCGCCCCCTGCGCGTTGGTCACCCGCAGGGCGAGCAGGGTCTCGGGGTGCGCGCGCAGCGCGCGCGGCAGACGCACACGAATCTCCACGGGCTCGCGGGCATCGGCGACGTGCAACGTGCCGATGGCGAAGCCGGCGATGTAGTTGCGCAGCATCTGCGCCACCTGCGCGGGCGCGACGCCGGCGAGAGAGGCCTTTTCCGCATCCACGCGCACGTCGAAGCCCTCCACGTCCGCCCCGACCGTGTCGTCCACGTTGATCAGGCCGTAGATCCGGCCGAAGGCGGCGCTCACCTCGGCGGCGGCGAGCCGCAACCGGTCGTAGTCCGGACCGTAGAGTTCGGCCAGGATCTGCGAGGGGACCGGCGGCCCGGGCGGCGTCTCGTAGATCTTGATCTTGGCCTGGGGATGGGCCGCGCGCACCGCTGCGAGCTGGCGGTCGAGTTCCTGCGCGATGTCGTGCGAGCTTGAGCTGCGTTCGTGCTTGTCGGTGAGGTTGACCCGGATCTGGGCGAAGTGCGCGCCGCGCTTGAGGAGGTCGCCGCGCACCAGGGCGGCGAAATCGATCGGCGCCGGCAGGCCCAGGAAGGCCTGGTAGTCGGTGACCTCGGGGTGGGCGGCCAGCACCGCCGCCACCTCGCGCACCACGCGGTCGGTGGCGGCCAGCGCCGTGCCGGCCGGCATGTCCACCTGCAGCAGCATGGTGTTGGTGTTGTCGTTGGGCAGCATCTTCAGTTCCACCCCCAGCGGCGAGAGGGGGCCGTTCAAGCCGGCGGGGCGCACGAACTGCCAGGCCGGCATGACCATGGCGCCGACGAGCAGGGCCAGCACCACCAGGAAGAACAGGTTGCGCCGGCCGGGGCTCGCGATGAGGGGGCGGATGACCGCCAGATAGCCGCGGCGCAGCGGGTCGCCGGCCGCGTGGTCCTTGTCTTCCAGGGTGGGCGTCTCCTGCATGGCCTGCAGGGCCTTGCCCTGGAGCATGCGCCGGGCCGCCCAGGGCACCACCGAGTAGGCGATGAACAGCGAGGCCAGCATGGCCACCGGCACGTTGATGGGGATGGGGCGCATGAAGGGGCCCATCATGCCGGTGACGAAGGCCATCGGGATGAAGGCGAGCATCACCGCCAGGGTGGCCACGTTGGTGGGGTTGCCGATCTCGTTGGTGGCGAGGATCAGGCTGCGCCCGAAGTCCTTGAGCCGCTCCTTGCCGTGGTGCAGGTGGCGGTGGATGTTCTCGATCACCACGATGGAGTCGTCCACCAGCAGGCCCAGGGCGAGGATCAGGGCGAACAGGGTGATGCGGTTGATGGTCTGGCCGACGAGATAGCCCACCGCGAGCACGATGAAGAGGATGAGCGGTATGGTCATGGTGACGATGGCCGCCTCGCGCCAGCCCAGGAACCACCACATGAGCAGGATGACGGTGACGATGGCGATGCCGAGGTGCTCCACCAGCAGGTTCACAGCGGCATTGGCGCGCTCGCCGTCGTCGCGGGTGACGGTGACCTCGATCCCCTCCGGCAGGGCCACGCGCTCGAGTTCTTCTAGCTTCTCGAGCACCGCGGCGGAGACGCTCACCCCGTTGGTGCCCGCCTTCTTGGCGATGGCCAGGGTCACCGCCGGCCGTGTCTCTCCCCCCTTGTGGCCGATCCAGCTCGCCTCCTCGACCTCGGCGCCACCCTCCTCGATGCGCGCCACGTCCTTGAGATACACCGGTCGTCCCGCGTGCACGCCCACCACGGTCTCGCCCACCTCGCGCGCGGAGCCGAGGAAGCCGGCCAGCCGCATCGGCTGCATACGGTTGCCCTGGACGAGATCGCCCAGCGGGGCGGAGACATTGGTGCCGCGCAGCATGCGCTCCACCTGGTCCAGGGTCAGCTGCGCGGCGGCCAGTCGCTGCGGGTCGATCCACACGTGCAACGTCGGGGCGCGACCGCCGACGATCTGGGTGAAGGACACGCCGGGGACGTTGCGCAGATGCTCGAGCAGCCGGGCGCCCACCTCGCGCAGGGCGCGCTCATCGTGGTGCGCCGAGCTCAGCGTCAGGGTCAGGATGGGCACGTCGTCGACGTTGATCGGCCGCACCACCGGCTGCATGGCGCCGGGCGGGATGCGGTCCATGTTCTGCATGAGCTGGTTGTAGAGCTTGACCAGGCTGTCCTCCTGGTCCTGCCCCACCTCGAACTGCACCGTGACCACGCCGTAGTCGTTGGCGGCGTAACCGAAGGTGTGCTCCACCCCCGACTGGGCGTTCATGATCGTCTCCAGCGGCTTGACGATCAGGTTGTGCACCTCCTCCGCGCTCGCCCCGGGCTTGGCGACGATGATGTTGGCCGCCGGCACCACGATCTGCGGGTTGTACTCGCGCGGTGTCATGACCAAGGCCAGCGCCCCGATCATGAACAGGAACAGGATCATCAGCGGGGTGATCTTGGATTCGAGGAAGGCGCCGGCGAGCCGGCCGGCGATGTTCAAGCCGTCCTGCCCGGTGTCGCCGCGATGGATCGGTTCGGTCATGTCTGCCGCCTTAGCCTCAGCCCTTGACACGGTCGCCGCTGCCGAGCCGTTCGGCGCCCTCCGCCACGTAGCGCTCGCCCGCCTTCAGGCCGGCCTGGATCTCGACGCGGTCGTCGTGCCGCTCACCGCTGCGCACCATGCGAAAGCGGGCGATGCCCGCGGCGTCGAGCACGAACACGCCTTCGATACCGGCGCGGCGCACCAGGGCGCTCGCCGGGACGGTCAGGGCCTGGCGGGTCTCCAGGGGGAAGAGGGCACGGGCGAAGGTGCCGCTGCGCAGACCCTCGCCGTCGATGTCCAGCTTGACCAAGAAGGTGCGGCTCACCGGGTCGGCCGCCGGCGAGATGCGGGCCACGCGGGCCGCGAGCGGTCGGGCGAGGCCGTCCACCTCCACCTCGATCACCTGACCCGGTTGGATGCGCGCCAGGACATCCTCCGGCACCTGGGTCTCCACCTGCTTGGGACCGGCCGATTCCAGCACCAGCACCGGCTGGCCGGGGGCGGCGAGATCGCCCCGGTCGGCCAGCTTGCGCGTGACCACGCCGCCGATGGGGGCGGTGACCACGGCATAGCGCAACTGGCCCTGCGCGGTCGCGAGCTGGGCGCGGGCCTGGGCGAGCCGGGTGGCGGCCAGGTCGCGGTTGAGCTTCACCTTTTCGTATTGCTGGCGCGTGACCACCTCTTCCTTGAGCAGGTTGGCGTAGCGATCGAGGTCGGCCTGGGCGTCGCGCAGGGCGTCCTCAGCCTGCTGTACGCCGTGGCGGGCCAGTTCCACCTGCCCCTCGACGTCGAGGGGATCGACGGTGAACAGGCGCTGCCCGGCCTTGACCGCCTGGCCATCGGCGACGGCGATGTCGCGGATGTAGCCCATGAGGCGGGAGGCCACCTCCACCCGCTCGCGCGCCACCACGGTTGCGGGGGCGGCGTGATACATCGGCAGCGGCCGCACAGTGGCCACTTCCGTGCGCGCCTCGATCGCGCGCGCCTGGCCGGCCGGTGCCGCGGTCTCGTCGTCTGTGCCGCAGCCGGCGAGCAGCAGGAGGCTCACGGCAGGCAGGATGACGGCGTAGTTCGATCGCTTCATGTGCGTTCCCCTCAGATCGAGTCGGCGCTCAGCACACCGACGGCGCGCTGCAGTTCCGCGCGTTGCACGGCGAGTTCGTGACGCGCCGCCACCAGGTCGGCGCGGGCCCGGTCGAGCTGCGCCTGGGCGGTGAGCAGCTCCACGACCGTGGCCATGGCGTTTTCATAGCGGCGCCTGACCAGGCGCTGGGCCTCCTCGGCCTGTTCCACCGCCAGCTCGCGCGCCGCGACCCGCTCCTCGGCCTCGAGCGCCCGACGCCGGGCCTCGGCGACCTGCAGCGCGATGCCGTCCTGGGTCTGACGTAGCCGAGCGGCGAGTTCGCGCCGACCCGCCTCGGCCCGGTCCACCCCGGCGCGGGCCACACCGGCGTCGAAGGCCGCCCAGGTCAGCACGCCGGCCAGGGTCTGGCTGCTGGCGTCCAGCCCTATCGTCTTGTCGTTCCAGTCCTGGCGCAGCATGACGCTGAACTGGGGACGCTTGACGGCGCGCGCCGCCTCGACCTGGGCGCCTGCCGCCTCCATCTGGCTCGCCAGGGCGGCGAGGGCGGCGTGTCCGTCCAGGGCCTGACGGCGCAGTTCCTGTTCGCTGCCGGGCAACAGCCGGGGCAGCACGGGCGCGCCCACATCCAGGGGTTCGTCCAGGGGCTTGCCCAGCAGCAGCTTGAGGCGGTCGAGGGCGCTCGCCACGCCGTTCCTGGCCTCCGCCAGGCGCACGCGGGCGTCCTCCAGGTGCACGCGGGCGGTGAGCACGTCGCTCTTGACGGCCATGCCCTGCTGGTGCATGCGCTGGGTGACGCGCACGTATTCCTCGGCGGCGGCCAGGGCCTGCTCGGCCACCCGCACCTGGGCGCGGGCGGTATGCACCCCCTGGTAGCTCACCAGCACCTGCTGGATGAGCTGCTGGCGTGCCGCCACGTCGCCCGACCGGGCGGCGCGCACCAGGGCCTGCGCCTGCGACACGAAGCTGCGCACCTGACCGCCGGTGTAGAGGGGCCAGATGAGCTCCACACGGGTATTGAGATTGTTGATGGCCTTGGGATCGTTCAGCCTGGCCGGGGCGAAGTCCGCTGCCGTCACCCTCTCCTGCCCCAATTTTAGGCCGAAGGCACCCAAGGGGTCGTTGCTGTGGGTGGCGGTGAGCGCGAGGTTGACCCGCGGCAGCCTCCCGGCCTCGGCCTGCCTGAGGCCGGCCTCGGCCTGCTCGATCTGGCTGCGGCTCACCGCGAGGTCCGGGTTCTGGGCCAGGGCCAGTTCGACGCACTGGCGGAAGTCCAGGGTCTCGGCCGCCACACTGGCCGAGACCAACACGAGCGCCACGACCCCAAGCAGTCTGCGCAGTGTCTTCAAGGTCATAACCGAACTCCTCGTATGGGTGCGCGCGGGCACCATGACAGGCGGCCAGCCGGCTACGACCGGCGTGGCATATTAGATTCGGCTAATATACCTCATTAAAAATATTTATGCAAGCAAGCGGTGAACGCGGTCTTCGGCGCGGGGTCACGATTTGGTGAAGCCGCAGAACACGTCGCGCATCATGCCGATGAGCTGCAGGGTGCGCGTGTCGCTGACGCGGTAGTAGACGCGGTTGGCATCCTTGCGCGTGCGTAGCACCCCCTTGTCGCGCAGGATGGCCAGGTGCTGCGAGATGTTGCTCTGCGAGGTGCCCACGTTGTCGACGATGTCCTGCACGCTCACCTCCTTGTCGCCCAGCACGCACAGGATCTTGAGCCGCAGCGGATGCGACATGGCCTTGAGGGCGCGCGAGGCCTGTTCGATGTGTTCGTCGTTCTCGATGATTTCCGTGGAGACCATGGGGGACCTTGAGGCGTGAAGAGGCGTGAACTTACTGTAACGGCGCGAAGGCCGCAAACCTTTATCGAAATATAATAAAATGTCGATGGATTTTGTCCGGAATTCCCAATAAAATCTTCTGATGCCCCCTGCTGTCAAATCCGTATTGCTCATCATCCTCGATGGCTTTGGCTATCGCGAGTCGGATCCCCACAATGCCATCTCCACCGCGCACAAACCCAACTGGGACCGGCTCTGGCAGCACTACCCCCATACCCTGATCCACGCCTCCGAGTCGGCGGTCGGCCTGCCCAGCGGGCAGATGGGCAATTCCGAGGTGGGGCATCTCAACATCGGCGCGGGGCGGGTGGTCTATCAGGACTTCACCCGCATCGATCTGGCCATCCAGTCCGGACACTTCTACAGCAACCTCGCCATCCAGGAGGTCATCCAGGCGGTCAAGTCGCGCAACAGCGCCCTGCACGTCTTCGGCCTGGTCTCGGACGGCGGTGTGCACAGCCATGAGACGCACATCCACGCCATGCTGGAGCTGGCCGCGCGCGAAGGGGTGGAGCGGCTGTACATGCATGCCTTCCTGGACGGGCGTGATACCCCCCCGAAGTGCGCCGAGGTCTATCTCGAGCGGCTCGAGGACAAGCTCGCTGCCCTGGGACGCGGCCGCATCGTCTCGCTCATCGGACGCTACTACGCCATGGACCGCGACCGCCGCTGGCCGCGCGTGAAACAGGCCTACGACCTCATCACCCTGGGCCGCGCCGACTATCGCGCCGCCACCGCCGTCGAGGGTTTGCACCTGGCCTATGCCCGCGGGGAGACCGACGAGTTCGTCAAGGCCACCGTGATCGCGCCGGAGGGGATGGCGCCGGTGCGCATGCACGACGGCGACGCCGTGGTCTACATGAACTTCCGCTCCGACCGGGCGCGCCAGCTCACGCGTGCCTTCGTCGCCCCCGACTTCGCCGAGTTCGAGCGCGACTATGTGCCCGAGCTCTCCCGCTACTGCACGCTGACCAGCTACAGCGAGGAGTTCGATGTACTGGTGGCCTTCCCGCCCGAGCGCGTGCGCAACAGCTTCGGCGAATACATCTCTAACCTGGGCCTGCGCCAGCTGCGCATCGCCGAGACGGAGAAGTATCCCCACGTGACCTATTTCTTCAACGGCGGCGTCGAGACGGTGTTCCCCGGCGAGGAGCGCATCATGGTGCCCTCGCCGCATGTGGCCACTTACGACCTCAAGCCGGAGATGAGCGCCTATGAAGTGACCGACCGCCTGGTGGAGGCGATCCGCTCGCGCCGCTTCGACGCCATCATCTGCAATTACGCCAACCCCGACATGGTGGGACACACCGGCGACCTCGCCGCGGCCCGGCGCGCCATCGAGGTGGTGGACGAATGCCTGGGGCGGGCGGTCGCGGCCATGCAGGAGATCGGCGGCGAGGTGCTGATCACGGCCGATCATGGCAATGCCGAGTGCATGCTGGACGAGGCGGCGCGCCAACCCCACACCGCACACACCACCAACCTGGTCCCCCTCATCTACGTCGGGCGGCCTGCCCGTGTGGCGGAGGAGGGCGCGCTGGAGGACATCGCGCCGACCCTGCTCAAGATGATGGGCCTGCCCCAACCCAGGGAGATGACCGGCCACCCCCTCGTGACCTTCGCGGACGAGGCGCCCGCCCCGGCCGGCACCGCGTAGCGATCCCGACCTGGCGTGTGCTGATCGTCCGCCTCCTGCTGCTCGCCTGCCTCGCCACCCCGGTGTGGGGGTCGGTGGACGGCAGGCGGCAGGAACTGCAGGATTTGCGCAGCCGCATCGAGCAGCTCAAGCGCGAGATCGAGCAGGCCGCCGAGGACAGGTCGGAGGCCGCCGATGCCCTCAGGCAATCGGAACGGCGCATCTCCGAGGTCAACCGCGACCTGCGCGCGCTGAGCGGCCGGTTGCGCACGCTGAACCAGGAACTCGCCGCGCTCTCCGTCACCACGCGGCAGACCCAGGCCGAGCTCGAGACGCAGCAGGAACGGCTGGCGCAACTGCTGCGCGCCAGCCACGCCCAAGTCGGCAACGACGCGCTGCGCCTGCTGCTTTCCGGCCGCGACCCGGCCGAGATCTCGCGCCACCTGGCCTACCTGCGTTATGTCGGCCAGGCCCGGCAGGACATGATCCGCGACTACCAAAGCGCGCTCGCCCGTCTGCAGGCGCAGCAGGCGCAGACCCAGGAACGCAGGCAGAGCCTGGCTCAGGCGCGTGCCGAGCAGCTCCGCCAGAGGAAGACGCTCGAAGCCGAGATGCGGCAGAGGCAGGCCGTCCTGGACAAGCTGTCCGACCAGATACGCGCCCAGCGGCGGCAGGTCAGCACCCTGCTGCGCGACGAGCAAAGGCTCGCCCGGCTGATCGAGCGGCTCGCCCGCCTGGCTGCCAAGCCGGCGCGCCCGGCGCAGAAGCCGAAGGCGCCGGGGCAGCCGGTCACCGAGGTGGCCGATGCGAGCCTGGCCACCTACGCATTCGAAAAGCTCAAGGGGCGCCTGGCCTTGCCGGTGGCCGGTGAGATCGTGTCGCGCTACGGGCAGCCGCGGGAAGGCGGCGGACCGACCTGGAAAGGGCTGTTCATCCGGGCCCCGCAAGGGCGGGCGGTGCGCGCCGTGGGCAATGGCCGGGTCGCCTTCGCCGACTGGCTGCGCGGCTTCGGCAACCTCCTCATCCTGGACCACGGCGACGGCTACCTGAGCCTGTACAGCAATAACGAAAGCCTGTATAAGCAGGTGGGTGAACTCGTCCGTGCGGGCGATGTCATTGCTTCGGTCGGCAACACGGGGGGTCAGGAGGAACCTGGCCTGTACTTCGAGCTGCGACGCCAGGGTCGTCCCTTCGACCCGCTGTCCTGGGTGAGACCCGGCGCCGCCGGGTGAGACCAGCCCCCGATGCGGAGAACATGGACCAGCCGCCCCCTCAAGGGCAAGTCGCCCTTGGGGCGACCAGGCGAACGGTTGGATGGTGCGATGTGAGCGTATGGCGCAGATGAAGATTTCCAGATTGAAACAAATCGGGCTGCTTGCCCTGGGCGCCTTGCTCGGCGCGGCGCTCACCCTGAATTATCCGGCGGTGGCGCAACGCGAGCAGGCCACACTGCCCGTCGACGACCTGCGCGCCTTCACCGAGATCTTCGGCAAGATCAAGAGCGACTATGTCGAACCGGTGGAGGACAAGAAGCTGCTGACCGAGGCCATCAACGGCATGCTCTCGGGGCTCGACCCGCACTCCGCCTATCTCGACGCCGAGGCCTTCAAGGAACTGCAGGTCGGCACCCAGGGCGAATTCGGCGGTCTGGGGATCGAGGTGAGCATGGAGGACGGCTTCGTCAAGGTGGTCGCCCCCATCGAGGACACCCCCGCGCATCGCGCCGGCATCAAGAGCGGCGACCTCATCATCAAGCTCGACGAAACACCGGTCAAGGGCATGACGCTCAACGAGGCGGTCAAGCGCATGCGCGGCAAGCCGGGCACCGACATCACGCTGACCATCCTGCGCAAGGGCGAGAGCAAGCCCATCGTGGTCACCCTCACGCGGGCGGTTATCAAGATCAAGAGCGTCAAATCGCAGCTGGTGGAGCCGGGCTATGGCTACGTGCGCATCACCCAATTCCAGGAGCAGACCGGCCCGAACCTGGTGGAGGTCCTCAAGAATCTGCAGGAACAGAACAAGGGCGAACTCAAGGGCCTGGTGCTGGACCTGCGCAACAACCCGGGGGGGCTACTCAACGCCGCCGTCGCCGTGGCCGGCACCTTCCTCAAGCCCGGGGAGCTCGTCGTCTACACCGACGGGCGCAGTGAGGACGCGCGCGTGCGCCTGACCAATGCCCGCGAGCATTATTTGCGTAGCAGCGAAAAGGATTACCTGGCCAAGCTGCCGGACTGGTTCAAGCGCATCCCGCTGGTCGTGCTGGTCAACGGCGGCTCGGCCTCCGCCTCGGAGATCGTCGCCGGCGCGCTGCAGGATCACCGTCGCGCCGTGATCGTCGGCACGCAGACCTTCGGCAAGGGCTCGGTGCAGACCATCCTGCCGCTCAACAACGGCAGCGCGATCAAGCTCACCACCGCGCGCTACTACACGCCCAAAGGGCGCTCCATCCAGGCCAAGGGTATCGGCCCCGACATCGCCGTCGAGGAGGCTACGGTCACCGCCGCGGAGAGTGGGCCGTCGCTGGCCGTGCGCGAGGCCGACCTCACCCGCCATCTGGCCAATGGCAAGGAGGGGCCGGCCAAGGAGGAGCCGGCGAAGGAGGACAAGGTCCGCAAGGACGGCAAGACCGAGACGCCGGAGACGCGCGACATCATCTCCAGGAGCGATTACCAGTTCAACCAAGCGCTGATCCTGCTCAAGGGGCTGCATTTCCTGCAGCAGCGCTAGAGATGACGCTACCCGGCGACACCCGCAAGCAGCGCGAGATCGTCTTCCATCCCACGCCGCCGGCCCAGACCGAGCGGGCGCACGACCTGCTGTCGCAACTGCCGCGCCTGACGGTGCGCCGCCTGGGCGAGCGAGCGCTGGCGGTGCACTATGACCTTACCGACCACAGCCTGGAGGGTCTGGAGACGCTGCTCGCCGAGCAGGGTTTCCACCTCGAGGTGAGCCTGCTCATCCTGCTCAAGCGCGCCTTGATCTACCACGTCGAGCGTGTGCAGCGCGAGAACCTGGGCAAGCCCGAGGTGAAGACCAAGACCTACCAGCCCCACATCCTGGTGTGGGAGCAGCGTCCGCATGGCGATCATGACGAAACGCCGCAGGAGTGGCGGCAATACAGGTGACGGGTGTCAGGTTTCGGGTTTCGGGAGTCAGGTTTCGGAGATCAATGGTTCGGGTGAGCACGGTCGGTTGCCTTATGCTCGTATCTGACGCCTGACACCTGAAACCTGAAGCCCGATGAACGATCACCAGCTCCTGCGCTATTCCCGTCACATCCTCCTCGACGAGATCGGCGTCGAGGGGCAGGAGCGGTTGCTCGCCGCGCACGCGCTCATCGTCGGCGCCGGCGGGCTGGGCTCGCCGGTGGCGCTGTACCTGGCGAGCGCCGGCGTGGGGCGCATCAGCCTCGCCGACCACGACAGCGTGGAGCTCACCAACCTGCAGCGGCAGATCGCCCACGACACGACGAGTCTGGGGCTGAACAAGGCCCGGTCGGCCGCCCAACGCATGCGGACCATGAACCCGGAGGTGGACGTCGCCGTCCTGGACTTCAGGCTCGAGGGGGAGCGGCTCACCCACGCGGTGGCCGCGGCGGACGTGGTGCTGGACTGTAGCGACAACTTCGCCACCCGCTATGCCGTCAACGCGGCCTGCGTCGCCCGGGGCATACCTCTGGTGTCGGGATCGGCGGTGCGCTTCGACGGCCAGGTGAGCGTGTTCGACCGGCGTGAGCCTTCGGCGCCCTGTTATGCCTGCCTGTTCCCCGAGGCGGCCGAGACGGGCGAGATGCGCTGCGCCGAGTTCGGCGTGTTCGCCCCCCTGGTGGGCGTGGTGGGGAGCCTGCAGGCGGCCGAGGCCCTCAAGCTCCTGTTGGGCATCGGCCAGAGCTTGCACGGCAGGCTGCTGCTCTACAGCGCGCTGGAGGCAGGCTGGCGGGAGATCCGCTTCAAGCGCGACCCGTACTGTCCGGTCTGCGGCGAGACGCGGTCTGCCGCAAGCCCAAGCCCACCCGGTGGCCGACCGCGTCGGACCTGCGAACCATAAACGGTCAAGGCAGCAACAGACTCTGCTGCACGGGCCAGAACTCGCCGGGCAGGCGTCGGAAGCCGCTGCGGGCGAACTGCTGCCAGCGGCCCAGGACGAAACACATGAGGACGTTGGCGTGGGCCGCGCTGAGCTCCGGTGCCGCGGGCGCCGGCCGCTGGCTGGCGGCGATGCGCAGGCTCTGGCGCAGGGCGGCCTCCAGGCGGTCGTGCAACTGGCTGACACGATTTTGTAGGCGCGCGTTCTCGTGCACCAGGGCCTCGCCCACCAGCACCCGGGTCATGCCCGGATTCTTCTCCGCGAAGCCGAGCAGCAAGGCGAGGATGGCGATCGCCTGGCGCGCCCCGTCCGGCTCTTCGCTGACGATGCGGTTGATGCGCGAGAACAGGGTCTGTTCGATGAATTCGATGAGCCCCTCGTACATCTGCGCCTTGCTGGCGAAGTGGCGGTAGAGCGCCGCCTCCGAGATTCCCAGTCGCTGGGCCAGCGCGGCGGTGGTGATCTTGTCGAACCGGGGCGCCTCCAGCATCTCGGCCAGGGACTGCAGGATCTGCTGTTTGCGTTCGCCGGGTTGCCGGGTCATGCTGAGGCTCGCTCAGGACCGGCTGCCGCAGGCCGGCGACACGGCCGCCTGGGTCCGAAAGCACTCCACCCGGCGCGCGTCGGCGACGAACATCGCCACGTCATACTCGTCCGCGGCCTGGGCGAGACAGGACTCGAAGCCGTGCGCATCGGTCACGCCCTGGTAGAGCTCCATCCAGAGGCGGGGCTCGTCACGCTTCTTCATCAGCTCGCCACGGATGCCGGTGCGGCAGGCAAGCCGCGCCATCATGCGGCGCAGGACGGTCTCGGTGTCCGGGCCATCGTCCGTCACCCGGTACCAGACGCAGTAGGTGTAGGCCATGCCCGGAGCCGCCCCCTTCAGCCGTCCAGGCCGTAGGGCAGGGGCTTGAAGGCGAGGCGCGGGCCGTCCGCGTCGCCCAGATGCACCTCCCCGTTTTCGCGGCTGCTCACCTGGAGGACGGCGAGCAGGTCGGCCCCGCCACCGGGGGCGGGGCTTGCATTGACCACCATGCCGCAGGCCTGGCCGGGCAGCTCGGGGCTGTACAGTTCGTCGCCCGCCTCGGCCTTCGCCTCGACGTGGGCCAGGTACATCCGCCGCTTGAGCTTGCCGAGATACTGGCTGCGCGCCACGATCTCCTGGCCGGGATAACAGCCCTTCTGGAAGCTCACGCCGCCGAGCAGCTCCATATTGGCCATCTGGGGGACGAAGTGATCCTGGGTGGGGGGCAGGATGACCGGCACGCCCGCTGTCAGCGTGAGCCAGTCCCAGGCCGGGGCGCCCACCGGTCTGGCCTGTGCCGACCACGCCTGCCAGAGCCCTGGGGCCGCCTCCGGTGTCACGAAGACGTCGAAGCGGCCATCGCCCAGGCGCACCGCCCAGCCATCCGGGCCTTGGACCACGTCCATGGGGGCGGCGGGGGGCTGACCGAAGCGGCTGGCGACGAGCCTGTCTGCCTCCTTGCCGGATAAGCCCAGGGCGACCCAGGCGTCGGAGGCGTCGCGTAGGCTGACCTTGGCACGCAACACGGACATGGCGAGCCGCTTCTGGATGCCCTCGCGCAGGCTGCGCGGCAGGAGGACGAGCAGATCGCCGCCGCGCCGGAAGACGAGGAAGTTGGCGAGCAGCCGCCCCTTGGCCGAGCAGTAGCCGGCGAATACCGCGCGCGCCTCCGTGAGGCCGCGCAGGTCGTTGGTGATCTGGCCGTGCAGGAAGGTCTGCGCGTCCTCGCCGGAGAAGGCGATGAGGCCGTAGTGCGTCAGCGGGGCCAGCACCAGGCCGTCGCGGGCATGGGCGAGTTCGGTGTCGGCGTCGCCGAAATGCTGCACGACCCCGTCGGCCAGCACCGCGCCTTGTGTTTGCAAGTATTCACTCCAAGCGGAAGCCATGATCTGCCTATGGTCAAGGTGTTGCGGGTTGGCGCAAAGGTAAGGGTAGGGGCACGAAAAGACAAGACACGGCGTGTGGCCCGGCGGGGGTGTCGGCGCTTCATCCCGTGCGCCGGCTCGACTTCCGGGCAGCGTGGCGCGGGGACCGGTCCGAAGCGCGCGCCGGCGTGTGCGGCGGGGGGCATGCCCCGCTGCAGCCGAGCGCCGAAAAGTGCCGCAGCCACAGCCAGGCCAGGACGGGCAGCAGGGCGATGAGTGCCCACTGCCACCAGGCCAATGCCGCATATCCCACCTCCCATGCGGTCACGCAGGCGGATACGGCGGGAAAGAGCAGCAGAAGCAGCAGAAACAGGCGCAGGGGCCGCGGCACGCTCACAGCAGGCTGGCCTGGGGCAGGCGCCGCACCAGGAGGGTGTGCAGCCTGCGGCTGTCGGCCCGCAGGACCTGGAACTCCAGCCCGCCGATGGCGATCTTCTCGCCGCGCTTTGGCAAGCGGCCGAAGGCATGGGTGACGAGTCCCCCGACCGTGTCGAAGTCCGCGTCGGAGAAGCTCGCCCCCAGGGCGAGGTTGAAGTCGCCGATCTCGGTCTGGGCCTTGACCCGGAAGCTGTCCTCGCCCTGGCGCACGATGTTGTCCTCGGCCTCGTCGTAGTCGTATTCGTCCGCGATGTCGCCGACGATCTGCTCCAGCACGTCCTCGATGGTCACCAGCCCGGCCACGCCGCCGTATTCATCGACGACGATGGCGATGTGGTTGCGCGAGGCGCGGAATTCCCGCAGCAGGACGTTGAGCCGCTTGGACTCGGGGATGAATACCGCCGGGCGCAGCATGTCGCGCAGGTCCACCTCCTCGTCGGTGCACAGGCGCAGGAGGTCCTTGGCGAGCAGGATGCCGACCACGTCGTCGCGACCGCCATCGACGGCGGGAAAACGCGAGTGGGCCGTCTCGATGACGAAGGGCAGGAGTCTCTCGGGAGGGGCGTTGATGTCCACCACGTCCATCTGCGCGCGCGGGACCATGATCTCGCGCACCTGCATCTCGGAGACCTGCATCACCCCCTCGATCATGGACAAGGCGTCGGCATCGAGCAGGTTCTTGGCGTAGGCGGCATGCAGCAGGTCGAGCAGCGCTTCGCGGTTGTCCGGCTCGCGAGAGAGCCAGGAGGTGAGTCGTTCGAGTATGGTCGGTCGCGGGTGACTGTCGTCGTTCATGGGGCTGCGTAGGGGTCGGGGAAACCCAACCTGAGTAGGATAAAACTTTCCACCGCCTCCATGGACGTGGCCTCCCGTTCGTGTTGGTGATCATAGCCCTGTAGGTGCAGCATACCGTGCACCACCAGGTGCGCGTAGTGCTCGGCGAGCCGCCTGCCCTGTTCGCGCGCCTCGCGCGCGATGACCGGCGCACACAGCACGATGTCGCCGCTGAGCGCGGATGTGGGAAGCGGTGTCTGAGGCGGGGCGGAATCGTAGGCGAAGCTCAACACGTTGGTGGCGTAGTCCTTGCCGCGGTAGTCGCGGTTGAGTCGCCGGCCTTCGTCCTCGTCGACGAACCTGACGGTCACCTCGGCGTCCTGCATCAGGGCTGCGCGCGCCCAGCGCCGCAGGTGCGTGCGGGTGGGAAGATCGCTGCGGTCGGCCACCGCATATTGCACGGTGAGCGCAAGCCGCGGTGTCGCGCCGGCCTCACCGCTCACCCCTCCCCCCTTTGCGCCTCGCGCGCGGCGTGGGCGTCATAGGCCGCGATGATGCGCGCAACCAGCGGGTGGCGCACCACGTCGTCGTTCTGGAACTCGGTGAAGGCGATACCGCGCACATCCCTGAGGATGTCGCGCACCTCGACGAGCCCGCTCTTCTGGCCGCGCGCCAGGTCGATCTGGGTCACGTCGCCGGTGATCACCGCCTTGGAGCCGAAACCGATGCGGGTCAAAAACATCTTCATCTGCTCCGGCGTGGTGTTCTGCGCCTCATCCAGGATGATGAAGGCATGGTTGAGCGTGCGGCCGCGCATGAAGGCGAGCGGCGCGATCTCGATCACCTGCCGCTCGAAGGCGCGGGTGGCGCGTTCGAACCCCATCAGGTCGTAGAGCGCGTCGTACAGCGGCCGCAGATAGGGATCCACCTTCTGCACCAGGTCGCCGGGCAGGAAGCCCAGCCGCTCGCCCGCCTCCACGGCCGGCCGCACCAGCACGATGCGCTTGACCAGGTCGCGCTCCAGGGCGTCCACCGCGCCGGCCACCGCCAGATAGGTCTTGCCGGTGCCGGCCGGGCCGATGCCGAAGGTCAAATCGAACTCCTGGATCTGGCGCAGATACTGGTTCTGCCGCGCGGTGCGCCCGTGCAGGCCGTGCCGGCGGGTCATCAGCACCGGCAGCTCGTTCTCGCCCTCGGCCGCCGGTTCTGTGCCGCGCGTGAGCTCCACCAGGGCGAGCTGGATGTCGTCGAGGTCCAGCGGCTTGCGCGCGCGCTGGTAGAAGTCCTGCAGGATACGGGCCGCCAGCTCCGCCTTCTCGGGCGCGCCGCCGATGCGGAAGACCTCGCCGCGGCGCGACAGGGTCACGTCGAGCGCCGTCTCGATCTGGCGCAGGTTCTCGTCCAGCACGCCGCAGAGGTTGGCGAGCCGCTGATTGTCGACGGGGCTTAAGCTGATCTCCAAATCGTTGCCGTCGGACTGCGATGGTGCAATCCTCTCATTCTAGCCCGTCGGGGCCGTCGGTGCATCCCGCTCAGACGTGCACGACCACGCCGCGTAGGCTGTTGGGCAGCGCCTGGGTGATGGTGACCTCGACCATGTGGCCGATCAGGCGGGGATGGCCGGCGAAGTTCACCACCCGGTTGTTCTCCGTGCGGCCGGTGAGTTCGGCCGCATCCTTCTTCGACGGCCCCTCCACCAGGACGCGCTGCCGGGTGCCGACCATGGCCGCGCTGATCGCCTCGGCGTTGCGGCGGATCGCCTCCTGCAGGCGGTAGAGGCGCTCGAGCTTGACCGTCTGCGGCGTGTCGTCCGGCAGGCTCGCCGCCGGTGTGCCGGGCCGGGGGCTGTAGACGAAGCTGAAGGAGTTGTCGAAGCCCACTTCTTCGACCAGCCGCAGGGTGGCCTCGAAGTCGGCCTCGGTCTCGCCCGGGAAGCCGACGATGAAGTCGGTGGCGATGGAGATCCCGGGCCGCACGGCGCGCAGCCGGCGGATGATGGATTTGTACTCCAAGACGGTATAGCCGCGCTTCATGGCGGCGAGGATGCGGTCGGAGCCGGACTGCACCGGCAGGTGCAGGTGGCTTGCGAGCTTGGGCACGCGGGCGTAGACCTCGACCAGGCGGTCGGTGAACTCGCGCGGGTGCGAGGTGGTGTAGCGCACGCGCGCGATGCCCGGGATCTCGGCGACCAGTTCCAGCAGCAGGGCGAAGTCCGCCGTCTCGCCGTCCTCTATGGCGCCGCGGTAGGCATTGACGTTCTGCCCCAGGAGGGTCACCTCGCGCACCCCCTGGGCGGCCAGGCCCGCCACCTCGGCCAGCACGTCGGCGAGGGGGCGCGAGACCTCCTCGCCGCGGGTGTAGGGCACGACACAAAAGCTGCAGTATTTGGAGCAGCCCTCCATCACCGAGACGAAGGCGGAGGGCCCTTCGACCCGGGCCGGCGGCAGTCGATCGAACTTCTCGATCTCGGGGAAGGAGACGTCCACCTGGGGGCGGCCCGTGGCGCGCCGCCGGGCCATGAGCTCCGGCAGCCGGTGCAGGGTCTGCGGCCCGAACACTAGGTCGACGAAGGGCGCGCGCCGGACGATGGCCTCGCCCTCCTGGCTCGCGACACAGCCGCCCACGCCGATGATGAGCGCCGGGTTGCGGCCTTTGAGGTGTTTGACCATTCCCAGCTCGGTGAACACCTTCTCCTGCGCCTTCTCGCGCACCGAGCAGGTGTTGAAGAGGATCACATCGGCCGCCTCCGGGTCGTCGGTGGGCACGAGGCCCTCGGCGGCGGCGAGCACGTCGGCCATCTTCGCCGAGTCGTACGCGTTCATCTGGCAGCCGAAGGTCTTGATGAAGACTTTGCGGGACATGGTGATTCCGGGTTAAATCGGGCCTATTTTATCTTTACTGCTCGCTGCCACATGAAATACCAGGACCTGCGCGACTTCATCCGGCAGCTCGAGGCCATGGGCGAGCTCAGGCGCATCGGCGTCGAGGTGGACCCCAGGCTGGAGATGACCGAGATCGGCGACCGGGTCTTGCGGCGCGGCGGGCCCGCCTTGCTGTTCGAGCGGCCCAAGGGCCACACGATGCCCGTGCTCGCCAACCTGTTCGGCACGGTCAGGCGCGTCGCCTTGGGGATGGGCGAGGAGGATCCGGAGAAGCTACGCGAGATCGGCCGGCTGCTCGCCTACTTGAAGGAGCCGGAGCCGCCCAGGGGCCTCAAGGACGCCTGGGAGAAGTGGCCCATCCTCAAGCAGGTGCTCAACATGTCGCCCAGAGAGGTGAGTCGCCCGCCCTGCCAGGAGGTGGTGTGGGAGGGTGACGAGGTCGACCTCGGGCGGCTGCCCATCCAGACCTGCTGGCCGAATGATGCCGCCCCGCTCATCACCTGGGGCCTCACCGTCACGCGCGGGCCGCTCAAGCCGCGCCAGAACCTGGGCATCTACCGCCAGCAGGTCATCGCCCGCAACCAGGTCATCATGCGCTGGCTGGCGCACCGCGGCGGGGCGCTGGATTTTCGCGAGCATTGCCTCGCCCACCCCGGCCAGCCCTTCCCGGTCGCGGTGGCGCTGGGCGCCGACCCGGCCACGCTGCTCGCGGCCGTCACACCGATCCCGGACACGCTCTCCGAATACCAGTTCGCCGGCCTGTTGCGCGGGGCGAAGACCGAGGTCGCCGCCGCCCTCGGCTCGGACCTGCAGGTGCCGGCTGCCGCCGAGATCGTGCTCGAGGGGGTGATCCACCCGGAGGAGACCGCGCTGGAAGGCCCTTTCGGCGACCACACCGGCTACTACAACGAGCAGGAGCGCTTCCCCGTCTTCACCATCCAGCGCATGACCATGCGCCGCGATCCCATCTACCACAGCACCTACACCGGCAAGCCGCCGGACGAGCCGGCCATCCTCGGGGTGGCCCTGAACGAGGTGTTCGTGCCCCTGCTGCAGAAGCAGTTCCCGGAGATTACCGACTTCTACCTGCCGCCCGAGGGCTGCAGCTACCGGCTGGCGGTGGTGGCCATCAAAAAGGCCTATCCCGGCCACGCCAAGCGGGTGATGTTCGGGGTGTGGAGCTTTTTGCGCCAGTTCATGTACACCAAGTTCATCCTCGTCACCGACGACGACATCGACGTGCGGTCGTGGCCGGAGGTGATCTGGGCGCTCACCACCCGCGTCGATCCGGCGCGCGACACCCTGCTGGTGGAAAACACCCCCATCGACTACCTGGACTTCGCCAGCCCCGTCTCGGGCCTGGGCAGCAAGATGGGCATAGACGCCACCCACAAGTGGCCGGGCGAGACGACGCGGCAATGGGGCACGCCCATCCGCATGGACGAGGCGGTCAAGCGGCGCATCGACGCCCTGTGGTCCGACCTCGGGCTGTGATGCCGGACCCTGGCGAGCCACGTGGACGTTGCAGGCGTCAGCGCGAACACCGGTGCAGGAAAACAACTGCCCGGGGGTGGGGTGCCGGCAGGGGGCAGGTAAGAGCGGACCCTGTCCGCGCTGTGCGACCTCCTGCACGGGGCGACCTGGAGGCCATGCACGGTTAAGTGTTTCTTAAGCCTCGATCAGGACAATGGGACCTGCCGAAACGATGGTCGTTAGGCAGTTCATTCACCGATAGGAGATCCCGATGAACCTGAAGACCCTGGCCGCCCTCCTGGCCGCCACCTCCTTCCTGACCCTGGGTGCCGTGCATGCCGCCGACAAGGCGGCCAAACCCGCCGAGCCCGCCAAGGCCGCCGAGCCGGCCAAGCCGGCAGAGATGTCGCATCCGGCCGACACCGCCCACGCCGAGCACAAGGTTGCCAAGAAGACCACCAAGAAGACCAAGCACGCGGCGACCGCTGCTACCCCTGCCACGCCGGCCGAGCCGGCCAAGAAGTAGGCTTGCTGGGTTGCTATCGCTGGACAAGGCGGGGCATAGGCCCCGCTTTTTGCCATGGGTGCCGTCGCGAGCCTAGTCCCCCCAAGGGAGTGGAGACATGAAACTGCTGCTGGCCGAAGACGATCCCATGATCGGCGCGAGCATGGAGCAGGGCCTGCGCATCGCCGGCTTCGCCGTGGACTGGGTGCGCGACGGCAAGGCGGCGGAGCTCGCCCTCGAGACCGGCACCTATGCCCTGTTGATCCTGGACCTGGGGTTGCCCAGACAGGATGGCCTCACCCTACTCAGGCGTCTGCGCCAGGCCGACAATCCCATCCCCGTGCTGATCGTCACGGCGCGGGATGCCGTCGCCGACCGGGTGGCGGGGCTCAACCTCGGGGCGGACGATTACCTGGCCAAGCCTTTCGACCTGCAGGAACTGGTCGCGCGGGTGCGCGCCCAGATCCGCCGGCATCAGGGCCGCGCGCGGCCGGAGATGCGCTGCGGGGCGCTCACCCTCAACCCGCTGACGCGCGAGGTCTGTCTGGACGGTGCGCCCGTGCATCTGTCGCAAAAGGAGTTCGCCATGCTCGAGGCCCTGCTGGAGCGACCCGGCAGTGTGCTGTCCAAGCCCCAGCTCGAGGAACGCCTATACGGCTGGGGCGAGGAGGTGTCGAGCAACGCCATCGAGGTGCATCTGCACCATCTTCGCCGTAAACTGGGGCCGGCATGGATACGCAACGTGCGCGGTGTCGGCTACAAGATCGTCCCCCCCGAGTAGGCGCCCGACGTGGTGGGGCTCCATCCGCGGGCGGCTGCTCGCCTGGCAGATCGGTGCCCTGGCCCTGACCGGGCTGATGGTCAGCCTGATCACTTACAGCCTGGCCTGGAACGGCTTCAACCGGGTGCGCGACTACAACCTGGAGCAGATCGCCTACTCGGTGCTGCGCCACGGGGTGGTGTCGGAGTCGGGCGAGGAGGTGCCCTCCAGCGAGAACAGGGGGCAGTTTTTGAGCCAGATCTGGTCCGCCGACGGGCAGCTGGTCTATACCTCGCGTCCCGACATCCCCCTGCCGCCCCAGAAAAATGGCCTCAACGTGCTCGATCTGGCGGATGAGGAATGGCACATCTACACCCTGCGCGACGGCGGCCTGACCATCCAGGTGGCCAACACCTCGGCCAATCGGGCCGAGATGTTCGCCCGCATCATCTCCTGGCTGATCCTGCCCATGGGCCTGCTCATCGCCGGGCTGGGTGGGCTCATCTGGCTGGCCGTGGGCCGCGCCCTGCGCCCCTTGGATAAGGTGCGCGGCGAGATCGGCGCGCGGGATGTCGCCAGAGTGCATGCCCTGGATACGCGCCGGCTGCCCGAGGAGCTGGCGCCGCTGGTGGAGGCGCTCAACGCCCTGCTGGCCCGACTGGAGGCGGCGCTGGCGCTGCAGAGCCGCTTCATCGCCGACGCCGCGCACGAACTGCGCACCCCCTTGACCGCCGTGCGCCTGCAGGCCCAGCTCGCCCAGCAGGCAGGCAGCGCCCAGGAGCGGGAGAGGGCCCTGGCCCAGCTCATCGACGGCGTGGACCGGGCGAGCCATCTGGTCCAGCAGCTGCTCAACATGGCGCGGCTGTCCCCTGAGGCGAACCGGGGCAAGCGGGGTCCCGTCGCCCTGGACGCGCTGGCGAAGCAGGTGGTGGCGGAGTTTTCCCCCCAGGCCGAGGCGCGCGACATCGACCTGGGGGTTGGCGTCTGCACGCCTCTGACCATGCTGGCTCAGGTCGATGCCCTGCGGGTGCTGCTGGGCAATCTGGTGGACAATGCCCTGCGCTACACCCCACCCGGTGGCCGGGTGGACGTGAATGTCATGGCGGAAGAAGGCCGCGCGGTGCTGAGTGTGGCCGACAACGGCCCCGGCATCCCCATCGAGGCGCGCGAGAGGGTGTTCGAACGCTTCTGCCGGCTGGCCCCCGCCGACATCCCCGGCAGCGGCCTCGGGCTCTCCATCGTCCGGGACAGCGCCACCCTGCACGGCGGCTGCGTCCACCTGGAGGACACGCCGGGCGGCGGGCTCACCGTGCGGGTGGAACTGCCGCTCGCCGCCCGTGCGGACTGCCCGGCCGCCGCCAACGCTCGATCCGCATGACACGACGTCTGCCCGCCATCCTCGAGGTGCTCGGCATGGTGGTCTTCGTCTTCGGGCTCTCCATGCTGTTGCCCCTCGGCGTCTCCCTGCTGCTCGGCGATGCTGCCCAGAGGGCCTATGACGAGGCGGTCCTCATCACGGTGGGGTCGGGTGGGCTCATGTGGCTCGCCACCCACCGCAATCGGCAAGAGCTCAGGGCGCGCGACGGCTACCTGCTGGTGGTGCTCACCTGGACGCTGCTGCCGGCCTTCGCAGCCCTGCCCCTGCTCATCTACCTGCCGGAGCTATCTTTCACCGACGCCTATTTCGAGACCATGTCGGGGCTGACCACCACCGGCGCCACGGTCCTATCCGGTCTGGACGCGCTGCCTCCCTCCATCAACCTCTGGCGCACCCAGATGCACCTGATGGGCGGCATGGGGGTGATCGTGCTGGTGGTGGCCATCCTGCCGCTGCTGGGGGTGGGGGGGCGGCAGATGTACAAGGCCGAGACACCCGGGCCCATGAAGGACACCAAGCTCACGCCGCGCATGAGCGAGACGGCGCGCGGGCTCTGGGTGGTCTATGGCGTCTACACCAGCGCCTGTTTCCTGGCCTTTTGGCTGCTGGGCATGGACTGGCTGGATGCCCTCATCCACGCCTTCTCGGTCATGGGCCTGGGCGGTTTTTCCTCCCACGACGCCAGCTTCGGCCACTTCGACTCGGTGCCGCTGGAACTCACCGCCATGTGCTTCGCCCTACTCGCCGGCATGAATTTCGCCACCCACTTTCTCGCCCTGCGCGGTCGCAGCCTGCGCCCCTACCGGGTCGATCCGGAGATCCGCGCCTTCCTCGGTGTCGTGCTCGGCAGCTCACTGCTGCTCGCCCTGTACCTGTGGTGGCGCGACGTCTACCCGGATTTCCCCAGCGCCCTGCGCTACGCCAGCTTCAACACCATCTCCATGGCCACCACCCTGGGCCTGGCCACCGACGACTTCGGCGCCTGGCCAGTCTTCGCCGGCTTGTGGCTCCTGCTGCTATGCAGCTTTTCCACGGCGGCGGGTTCGACCGGCGGCGGCATCAAGATGATGCGCGCCCTCATCCTCTACAAGCAGTTTTTCAGGGAGATCCTCAAGCTCCTGCATCCCACGGTGGAGGCCCCGGTCCGGCTGGGCGACCTCACGGTGCCCAACAAGATCATCTTCGCCGTGCTCACCTATGTCTTCGTGTACATGGTGTCGGTGGTGGGCCTGAGTCTGCTGCTCATCGTCTCGGGCATGGATGTGCTCAGCGCCTTCAGCGCCTGCGTGGCCACCCTCAACAACACCGGCCCGGGCCTGGGCACGGTGGGCCCGGCCACCACCTACGCCGGGCTGACGGATTTCCAGACCTGGGTGTGCACCTTCGCCATGCTCCTGGGCCGGCTGGAGCTGCTCACCCTGCTGGTGGTGCTGGCGCCGGCGTTCTGGCGCAAGTGATGGGCACCGCTGCAACACGGGAACCGAACCAACGACCCCGCCTAGCGATCGGCGTTGGTCGGCCGCGTGACCAGGCGACCTTGACCATAACTGGCGAAGCGCGCCAGCACCTCGTCCATCTCGGCGTCGGTGAGCAGCACCGGCTGCCCCAAGAGGCTTGCCCGCCAGTACTGGGCGGCCAGTTCCTCCACCTCCACGGCCAGGGCGAGCGCCGCCTCGAGGTCGGGGCCCACGGCGACCTGGCCGTGGTTGGCCATCAGGCAGGCGCGGCGACCCGTCAATGCGGCCAGCACCTTCTCAGACAGGGCCTCGGTGCCGAAGGGGGCGTAGTCGGCGCAGGGGATGTCGCGTCCGCCGGCCGCCGCCACCATGTAGTGGAAGGGGGGGATGGCGCGGCGCAGGCAGGCGAGGCTCACCGCATAGGGCGAGTGGGCGTGCACCACGGCGCCCACCTCGGGCCGGGCGGCGTAAATGTCGCGGTGGATGCGCCACTCGCTCGAGGGTTTGAGCGGGCCACCGTACCCCCCGTACATGTCCATGGGCACCATCTGCTCCGGCGTGAGTGTGGCGTTGGGCAGCCCGCTGGGGGTGATGAGGAAGCCCGCGCCGAAACGCATGCTGACATTGCCGGCGGCGCCGCTGTTCAGGCCCAGGCTCGCCGTACGCCGCGCGGCCTCGGCCAGCAACTCGCGCGCCATCCGCTCATCCATGGGCGTGCTCGGGAAAGAGGCCGCGCAGGGCCTGCGGGGTGGCGGCGCACACCCCGCGCTCGGTGATGAGCCCGGTGACGAGGCGCGCCGGGGTGACGTCGAAGGCGGGGTTCAGGGCCGGGCTCGCCTCCGGGGTGAGGCGCACCGCAGTCACGCCGCCATCGGCGGCGAGCCCCTCGATGTGGGTGACCTCGCGTGCGGCGCGCGCCTCGATGGGGATGCCGGCGCCGTCGGCGAGCCGCCAGTCGATGCTGGGCGAGGGCACGGCCACGTAGAAGGGGATGCCGTTGTCCGCCGCCGCCAGGGCCTTGAGATAGGTGCCGACCTTGTTGGCCACGTCGCCGTTGGCCGCCACCCGGTCGGCGCCGACCAGCACGAGGTCCACCCGCCCCTGCCGCATGAGGTGCCCGGCCGCATTGTCGGCGATCACCGTGTGCGGCACGCCGTGGCTGGCGAGCTCCCAGGCGGTGAGCGCCGCGCCCTGGTTGCGCGGCCGCGTCTCGCTCACCCACACGTGCACCGGGATGCCGGCGTCGAACGCGGCATAGACCGGTGCGAGCGCGGTGCCCCAGTCCACCGTGGCCAGCCAGCCGGCGTTGCAGTGGGTCATGACGTCGAGGGGCCGCCGCTTGCCCTGGTGCAGGTTACGGATCAAGACCAGGCCGTGGCGGCCTATGGCCGCATTGAGCGCCACGTCCTCGTCGCAGATGGCGGCGGCCTCCGCCCAGGCCCCCTCGCGCCGGGCCGCTGGCGGCAGGGGGGCGAGACGCCCGCGCATGCGCTCGAGCGCCCAGCGCAGGTTGACCGCCGTGGGGCGGGTGGCGGCGAGCAGCGCGCAGGCGGCGTCGAGGTGAGCGTCAGACGCCTCGTCGCGCAGGGCCAGGGCGAGCCCGTAGGCGGCGGTGGCGCCGATCAAGGGCGCGCCGCGCACGCGCATCGTACGGATGGCCTCGGCCGCCTCGTCCAGGCTGGTGAGGGTGCGAAAGGCGAGCGCGTGCGGCAGCCGGGTCTGGTCGATGATCTCCACGCCCGTCCGATCGCTCAGGGGGCGGATGCTGCGCGTCGCGAGACCATGGATGTTCATGAGGTGTCAGTTTACCTCCGGCGGGGCGACAAGGATGGGAGGGCCCATCTATCGACGCAACAGCCGCCGCAAGGATGCCCCGCCTCCCGTAAAATGCCGCCATAGCACCCGCTCGTCATGGAACCGCTGCTCGCCGCCCTCCTGAACCGTCTGCTCGCCGACCAGCCCGGCGCCGCGGATAGGCTTGCGCACCACGCCGGCAAGCGGCTGCGCATCGTCCTGCCGCTCGCGCGCCTCGATCTGGCCGTGGCGGCAGAGGGTCGTCTCGTCGCGGCAGATGCGACGGAGACGTATGATTGCGAGATCGTCATCCCGCCGGACGTGCTGCTGGCACTACCCGTGCTGGGCGGCGAGGCACTCGCCGGCGCGCGGGTGACGGGCGACGGCGTGCTGGCCGGCGACTTCTCGACCCTGCTCAGGCAGCTGGACTGGGCCGTGGCCCTGGCGCCCTATCTCGGACCGGTTGCCGCCGCGCGGGTGGATGATGCCCTGCATGGGCTGGCACGTTGGCACGGCGAGGCGCGCGAGGCGCTCGCCCGGGCATTGGCGGAATACCTGGTGCATGAGGCCCGCTTGCTGGCCGAGGGCGAGGCGGTGCGCGAATTCGTGCGCGAGGTGGACGAGCTGCGCGAGGCGGCGGATCGCCTGGCCGTGCGCCTCGCCCTGCTGGCGACACCGCCCGGCCGCTCCTGATGCGTCTGCTGCGGCTCCTGCGCATCCTCTGGCTGGCCCAGCGCTTCGGGCTGGACGAATTCGTCCTCGGCCACGAGCGTGTGCGGCCGCTCGCCTGGGCCGTGCGCGCGACCCTGTTCTGGCGCCGGCTCGATCGGCCGCGCGGCGAGCGGCTGCGCCGCGCGCTCGAGCGCCTGGGGCCGATCTTCGTCAAGTTCGGGCAGATGCTCTCCACCCGCCGCGACCTCATCCCCGCCGACATCGCCGACGAACTGGCCCGGCTGCAGGACCAGGTCCCCCCCTTCCCCTCCGAGCAGGCCCTGGCGGTGTTGCAACGTGCCTACGGCCGGCCCGCGGCCGAGGTCTTCGCCGAGTTCGACGCCACGCCGGTCGCCTCGGCCTCGGTCGCCCAGGTGCACCGGGCAAGGCTCAAGAGCGGCGAGGCCTGCGCGGTCAAGATCCTGCGCCCGGGCATCCGCCGTGTGATCGAGCACGACCTCGAGCTGCTCATGGCCGGCGCCGCCCTCGTCGAGGCCCTGTGGTCCGACGGCAGGCGTCTCAAGCCGCGCGAGGTGGTGCGCGAGTTCGCCAAGCACCTGGACGACGAGCTCGATCTCATCCGCGAGGCGGCCAACTGCTCGCAGCTCAGACGCAACTTCGAGGCCTCGCCCCTGCTCGCCGTGCCTGAGGTGTACTGGGACTACTGCACGCACGAGGTGATGGTCATGCGCTGGATGGAGGGCACGCCCATCTCGCGCGTGGACGAGCTGCGGCGGCGCGGCGTGGACCTGAAGCGCCTGGCCCGCGCCGGGGTGGAGATCTTCTTCACCCAGGTCTTTCGCGACGGCTTCTTCCATGCCGACATGCACCCGGGCAACATCCTGGTGGAGGACTCCGGCCGCTATGTGGCCCTGGACTTCGGCATCATGGGCACGCTTGATGAGCGCGACAAGAACTATCTGGCGCAGAACTTCCTCGCCTTCTTCCGCCGCGACTACAGGCGCGTGGCGCTCGCCCACCTGGAGGCGGGCTGGGTGCCGCCGGCCACCCGCGCCGACGAGTTCGAGGCGGCCATCCGCGCCGTGTGCGAGCCGGTGTTCGACCGCCCGTTGAAGGAGATCGCCTTCGGGCGCGTGCTGCTGCGGCTGTTCCAGACCTCGCGCCGCTTCGGCATGGAGATCCAGCCCCAGCTGGTGATGCTGCAGAAGACCCTGATCAACATCGAGGGCCTGGGCCGGGAACTGGACCCCGACCTCGACCTGTGGGCCACCGCCAAGCCCTTCCTCGAGCGCTGGATGAGCGAGCAGGTGGGCTGGCGCGGCTGGCTCGAGCGACTGCGCCAGGAGGCGCCGCACTGGGGCATGGTCATCCCGCAGCTGCCGCGGCTCGCCCATCAGGCCCTGCGCGGCGAGCAGCTCGTGCGCGTGGAGGCGGGCATGGGTCTGCTGCTCGCCGAGCAGCGGCGGCGCAACCGCTGGCTGATGATGATCGCCACGCTGCTCGCCGCCTTGCTGGTGCTGCAACTGCCGGTCTGGTGATGCCGCTGCTCGAACTGCGCAACGTCACCCGCCGCTTCGGCGATTTCCCGGCGGTCGACGACGTGAGCTTCACCGTCGAGGCGGGCGAGTTTTTCACCCTGCTCGGCCCCTCGGGCTGCGGCAAGACCACACTGCTCAGGTTGATCGCCGGTTTGGATCGGCCGGACGCGGGGCGGATCCTGCTCGACGGTGAGGACCTCGCCGACACGCCGCCGGAGCGCCAGCCCATCCACACCGTGTTCTAGAACTACGCCCTGTTTCCCCATCTGACGGTGGCGCAGCATCGGCTTCGTCGCCATCGTCGTGCGAGCGCGTCTGGCCGGCCTGGAGGCGGGGCTCGCCGAGGCTGCACGCGACCTCGGCGCCACCGCCTGGCAGGGCTTTCGCCTCGTGACCCTGCCGCTCATCCTGCCCGCAGTGGCGGCCGGCTTTCTCATGGCCTTTGCCCTGTCGCTCGACGACTTCGTCATCACCTCCTTCACCGCCGGGGTGGGCGAGTCCACCCTGCCGCTGCAGATCTATACCATGATCAAGACCACCGTGACCCCCGAGGTCAATGCGGTGTCCACCCTGCTGATGCTGCTCACCCTGGTGCTGGTGATCCTGGCGGCGCGTCTCGACAAGACCTTCATGCGGAGGTCGGCGGGATGAGGGCGCTGCTGTGGTTGCTGTGGCTGGTCCTGCCTGTGCAGGCCGCCGACACCCTTTACCTGTACAACTGGAACGACTACATCTCGGACGCCACCATCGCCCGCTTCGAGGCGCGCTGCGGCTGCCGCGTGGTGCAGGACTATTACGCCGACAACGAGGAGATGCTGGCCAAGCTGGCCGCCGGCGCCAGCGGCTACGACCTCATCTTGCCCAGCGGCGATGCGCACGAGACCCTGATCCGCTGGCGCCAGCTCCGGCCGATCGACAAGGCGCGGCTGCCCAACCTGAAGAAGCTCCGCCCGGAGTTCCTCGACCTGCCCTTCGACCCGGGCAACCGCTACTCCGTACCCTACGCCTACACGGTCACCCTGCTCGGCTACAACGTCGAAAGGCTCAGGGCGCTGGGGCTGCCCACCGACACCTGGGCGTTGATCTTCGAGCCCAGCTATCTCGAAAAGCTCAAGGGCCGCGTGACCGTGCTCGACTCGCCGCGCGAGCTCATGGCCGCGGCCATGCGCTATCTGGGCTACGACGTCAACGACACCGACGCGGCCAAATGGCGCCGGGCACAAGACCTCATCCTGCGCGCCAAGCCCTACTGGGCAGCGTTCAATGCCTCCAGCTACATGAAAGAACTCGCCCTGGGCAACATCTGGGTGGCACATGGGTATTCCAGCGACCCGTTCCAGGCCAGTGAGGACGCCCGCAAGGCCGGACGGCCGTTTCGCACCGGCTATGCAATCCCGAGGGAGGGGGCGGTCCTGGCCCTGGACGCCATGGTCCTGCACCGCAGCGGCCGCAACCCCGAGCTCGCGCACCGCTTCATCGACTTCATGCTCGAAGGGGAGAACGCGGCGGAACTGGCCAATCTGATCGGCTCGGGCAACCCCAACCGCGCCGCCATGCGCCACATCCGCCCGGAAATCGCCGATAATCCCGCCATCTTCCCGGATGGCGCGCACCTGGCGCGGCTCTATATGCTGCGCGACCTGGACCGCAAAAGCCGCCGGGTGCTCAACCGCATCTGGACCGAGATCAAACTGCGCTGAACAAGGACCGCCCATGCTGCTCGGCTTCGTCATCCTCTACCTGGTCATCTCCATCGGCCTCGGCATGTATGCCGCCACCCGCGTGCACAACGTCCAGGACTACTACGCCGCCGGGCGCAGCCTGCCGATCTGGATCGTCACCGCCATGGTCTTCGCCACCTGGTTCGGAGCCGAGACGGTGCTGGGCATCCCCGCCACCTTCCTCGAGGAGGACCTGGGGGGTTTGATCTCCGACCCCTTCGGGGCGTCGCTGTGCCTGGTCCTGTTCGGGCTGTTCTTCGCGCGCCGGCTCTATCGCATGAACCTGCTCACCATAGGCGACTACTACCGCCAGCGCTACGACCGGCGGGTGGAGCTCGTGACCGGCATCGCCATCGCGCTTTCCTACCTGGGCTGGGTGTCGGCCCAGATCACCGCCCTGGGGCTGGTGTTCAACGTGCTCTCGGACGGCCAGATCACCCAGGCCCAGGGCATCCTGATCGGCGCCAGCATCGTGCTCCTGTACACCCTGTTCGGCGGCATGTGGTCGGTGGCCTTGACCACCACCTTCCAGATGGTGGTGATCGTTGTCGGACTTTTTTACATCGCCTGGCTCATCAGTGAGCAGGCCGGCGGCGTGGCGCCGGTGGTCGCCCACGCCGCGCAGAACGCCAAATTCGAGTTCTGGCCCGAGCTCGAGGCGGTGGCCATCCTCGCCTTCATCTCCGGCCTCCTCACCATGGGCTTCGGCTCCATCCCGCAGCAGGACGTCTTCCAGCGCGCCAACTCGTCGAAGAACGAGAACGTGGCGGTGTGGGGCACGGTGCTGGGCGGGCTCGCCTACTTCCTCTTCGCCGCCGTGCCGCTGTTCATGGCCTATTCCGCCCACCTGATCGACCCGGCGCTGGTGCGGCAATGGCTCGGGGTGGACGCGCAGAAGATCCTGCCCGAGCTCGTCAAGGGCGACTTTCCGCTCGCCGCCCAGGTCGTCTTCTACGGGGCGCTGCTGGCGGTGATCATGTCCACCGCCTCCGGGACGCTGCTCGCCCCCTCGGTGACCCTCTCCGAGAACGTGCTGAAGGGCCTCTTCACCCGGCGACGGCGCCTCACCGACCGGCAGCTCCTCAACCTCACGCGCGCGGTGGTGGCCGTCTTCGCCGTGCTGGTGACCCTCTACTCCCTCTGGTCGCTCAAGCAGGCCACCACCATCCACCAGATGGTGGAGAACGCCTACAAGGTCACCCTGGTCATGGCCTTCGTGCCGCTGGTGGCCGGGCTGTATTGGCCGCGGGCCAGCACCCGCGGCGCCTACCTCGCCATGGCCCTGGGGCTTGCCACTTGGCTTACGCTGGAGGCGGTGGCGCCGGAGGGCGAGGGCGCGATACCGCCCCAGTTCGCCGGCTTCCTGGCGGCCTGTGCCGGCATGCTTCTGGGCTCGCTCACCGGCGGGACGGCTCGCCACGGACGCGCGCACAAGACCCCAGCCTAGCCCGGATCGCGCGTCGTGCCGTGAGTGTTCATATGGCGTGCGTAGATACTTTCCGATCTGGGATCGAGGCTAAGCGGCTGCTGCGGGAATCTGCGGCGCGGGCGCGCGGCCCCCGGTCGGCCACGGCATGCCGCCGCTCGAACCTGGGGACTGCCCCAGCTATGCGCCAGCCGATCGCGCCGCCCCGTACAATTGCCGCAGTCGTCTGGTCAGCATGCGGTTCACGATACAAGGTCGGCCGTTGGTCACGCTTCAGCCCGGCAACCGACCATTGCAAGGACACCCCCGTCGGCCCGAAGGCCCACCCCCTATGCATCAACCGCTTCGAGGCCGGCCGAGGGGAAGGCCGGGTCCGTTGCATGCACGGCCCGGTCATCCCAGGGCCACCTCTGGCTGTCGGAAAATTTTACATGCGCCATCGCTCCACCCCGGCCGCTGTCCACGGAGGGGCGCCCAACCCCTTGAAATATGGAGGAAAAAGCAAGTTGGTGTAGGTAGTGGCCCGAATCTTGCTTGCATAAATCGGCAGGAGTCCATCACCTGCCCGGTCCGCAGGTATGGACTATGCTGTCTAGCAACCCGAGATCCAGCGAGGTAATCCCATGACACCCGTCAAGTCGATCACGCCAGCCCTGGGGCTCTTATCCGCCCTGACCTTCTCCGCGCTCTCCTCGTCTGCCATGGGCGCAGTGCTGACAGACGCAGTGCTGACATGGGATTGCGAGGGCAACTGCGGCACGGCCGTGGCCGACGGGGTGGTGACCGCCCCACCGGGAGGCGCCGAGTATCGATATGTGACCAGCAGCGGCGCCACCACTGGCCTGGGTTTCGGACTGGGAGATGAACAGAACGGCTCGCGTGCCCTGCTCTCCTTCTCCGCCCAGGCGGGGGATAGGCTGGAATACGCCTTCAATTATGTCACCACCGATGGCGGCGATTTCACCGACTATGCCTGGGCGCGCCTGCTGGACGGCGCCCTCACCCCCGTGGCCATGCTGTTCACCGCGCGTACCGCCGCATCCGGAGACAGCGTCCCGGGCTATGCTTTGCCCACTATCGATCCAGGGGTCATCCAGACGCCCTCGACGGCGGCCATCATACCTGGCGCACCTACATGGTCCCCGCTCGGTGGCTGGTCAGGCACCTGCTCGGATGTCGGCTGCGGCTACACCGGCTGGAACGCGATGAGCTACACGTTCAGCTCGGCCGGCAGCTATGTGCTGGAGGTGGGCGTGGTGAACTGGTCGGACAACAACTATGACTCCGGCCTGGCCTTCAGCGGTACCCTCGTCCCCGTGCCGGAACCCGAGACCTACGCCATGATGCTGGCCGGCCTGGGCCTGCTCGCCTGCGTGGCGCATCGCCGCAAGGCCGGCGCCTGAGCCGCACCGCCACGGCCCCGCCGTGGCGATGGCCGGCACCACAGGCCCGACCCTTGGTCGGGCCTTTGACATTCAGGCCGCCGCCCGCTCGCGCGCCACCGTCCCCCAGAGCTCCTCCAGGTTGTAGTGGGCGCGTACCGCCGGGTGCATGACGTGCACCACCACGTCACCGGCGTCCACCAGGATCCACTCCGCCGCCCGCTCCCCTTCGGTGCCGATGATCTCGGCGCCGGCCGCCTTCAGTTTCTCCACCACGCGATCCGCCAGGGCCTTGACCTGGCGGCTGGAATCGCCGCTGGCGATGACGAGGCGGTCGAACAGCGAGGTCAGCTCGCGCACGTCGAGCACGGTGATTTCCTTGCCCTTGATGTCCTCCAGGGCGGCAACGGCGATGCGGGTGAGGGTGTCGGTATCCATGCGGGGGTCAGGGCTCCTTGCGGTAGAGATGGTGGTGTGCAATGTAATCCAGCACGGCGTCCGGGACCAGATAGCGGACGCTGTGGCCGCGCGCGACGAGGTCGCGGATGCGGCTGGCGGCGATGTCGAGCTGGGTGATCGCTTGCAGGAAGATGCGGCCGGCGGGGGCGGCCTTCAAGTCTGCGCAAGATTCGCTGCGGCGCCGGGCCAGCTCCCGGGCCAACACTTCTGGCATGGCCGCCTGCCAGGTGGCGGGGTCGAAGCCGGGCCGGTGCGCCACCGCCAGATGCGCCAGGTCGAGGAGCCGCGTCCACTCGTGCCAGGCGGTGAGCCCGAGGAAGGCGTCGGCGCCAAGGAAGAGGGTGAGCGGGCGCTCACGCCCCAATTCGGCCCGCAGCGCGCCAAGGGTGTGCACCATGTAGCAGGGCGTGGTCTGGTGGATCTCGTGCTCGTCCAGCACGAAGCGCGGATTGCCGGCAATGGCGAGCCGCACCATGGCCAGCCGGTCGGCCGCACTGGCGATAGGCGACGCACGGTGCGGCGGCGTGCCCGTCGGCAGGAAGCGCACCTCGGCAAGGCCCAGGGCCTCGCCCAGCTCCTCCGCCAGGCGCAGGTGGCCCAAGTGGATGGGATCGAAGGTGCCGCCGAGGATGCCGATGGGCCGGGCGCTTGCGCTCTGCACGCCTAGCCTGGGGGGTGGGCTGCCTTCAGCGTGGGGTCCCATGCCAGGGTGTCGGCCGCCCCGTGCACTGGCCCGTTGGCGCTCCGGCCGGGCAGAAGGGTGCGGTGAGGCGATGCCCGCCATCCCCTGCGGGGCGCAAGGCTGGACAGTCCGCGAGGTCGCGCATGCGCCTTTCAGGTCCGCACGTGCCCGTCGCCCAGGACGACCCATTTCTGCGAGGTGAGTCCCTCCAGGCCAACCGGGCCGCGGGCGTGGATCTTGTCGGTGGAGATGCCGATCTCGGCGCCCAGCCCGTACTCGAAGCCGTCGGCGAAGCGGGTGGAGGCGTTGACCATGACGCTCGCGGAGTCCACCTCGCGCAGGAAGCGCCGCGCCCGCGTGTAGTCCTCGGTGACGATGGCGTCGGTGTGCTGCGAGCCATAGGTGTTGATGTGCTCGATCGCCGCATCGAGCCCGTCGACCACCTTGACGGCGATGATCGGCGCCAGATATTCCTCCTGCCAGTCCTCCTCGGTGGCCGGCACCAGACGCGCGCCGGGGATGGCGGCACCATCGAGGAGGGCCAGGGCATCGGGGCAGGCGCGCATCTCCACGCCGTGACCGGCGAGCATGCGGCCGATGGCGGGCAGCACGGCGGCGGCCACGCCGCGCGCCACCAGCAGGCTCTCGGCGGTGTTGCAGGTGCCATAGCGCTGGGTCTTGGCGTTCTCGACGATGCGCACCGCCTTGGCGAGATCCGCCCGGTCGTCCACATAGACGTGGCAGTTGCCGTGCAGGTGCTTGATGACCGGCACGCGCGCCTCTTGGCTTACGCGCTCGATCAGGCCCTTGCCGCCGCGCGGCACGATGACGTCGACGTACTGCTTCATGGCGATGAGCTGGCCCACGGCGGCGCGGTCGGTGGTCTCGACCACCTGCACGGCGGTCGCGGGCAGGCCGGCGGCGGCCAGTCCCTCGCGCACACAGGCGGCGATGGCCTGATTGGAGTGGAGCGCCTCGGAGCCGCCGCGCAGGATGGCGGCGTTGCCGCTCTTCAGGCACAGCCCGGCGGCATCCGCGGTGACGTTGGGGCGGGCCTCGTAGATGATGCCGATCACCCCCAGCGGCACGCGCATGCGGCCGACCTGGATGCCGGAGGGGCGGTAGTTGAGATCGCTGATCGCGCCGACCGGGTCGGGCAGCTGCGCGATCTGCCGCAGGCCCTCGGCCATGCCGGCAACGGTCTTGGCGGTGAGCCTCAGGCGGTCGATGAGGGCGTCGCTCAGGCCCGCTGCGCGCGCCGCCTCGAGGTCACGGGCGTTGGCGGCGAGCAGCCGCCCGGCGTCGCGTTCGATGGCCTCGGCCATGCGCAGGAGGGCCGCATCCTTCTGTCGCGTCTCGGCGCGGGCGACCTCGCGTGAGGCCGCGCGTGCGGCGCGGCCCAGCTCGTGCATGTAGGTGGTGATGTCCATGTGTCACTCCTGTCAGGTTCGTGCGCCGGCAAGACCGGTGAGGGTCAGGCCTAGGCGTTTGAGCATCTCCCAGGCGTCCTCCCGTCCAAGGCCTTTGGCGGCCCGCTCGATGCGGGCCGCCTCGGCCAGCGCGCGCGCCAGGGTGGACAGCTCCAGTCGCTTGAGGGCGCGGGCGAGAAGGGGTTGGCGGCTCTCCCAAATCTTCAGCCGGGCACAGGCGCGCGCCAGGGCCTCGCCCTGGCGCGCGGCCCAGGCGAGACGGTAGAGGGTGCGGATCTCCTGGGTCAAGATCCACAGCGCCAGGACCGGAGACTCGCCCTCCGCCTCGAGCCCCTCCAGGATACGCGTGAGACGCAGCCCGTCCCCTTTGAGCAGGGCCTCCGGCAGCTGGCCCGCATCATAGCGCGCCACGTCCATCACCGCCGCGCGGGCGTCGTCGAGGCGCACCGGGCCGGGCGGCAGCAGGAGGGCGAGCTTTTCGATCTCCTGTTGGGCGGCGAGCAGATTGCCCTCCACGCGCTCGGCGAGGAAGGCCAGGGTCTCGCGTTCCGCCTTGAGGCCGTGGCGGGCGAGCCGCTCGCCGATCCAGGCGGGCAGCGCCTCCAGGGTGGGAGGCTGCGGGGTGACGACGACGCCGGCCTGGTCCAGCGCGGAGAACCATTTGCTGGCCTGCGTTGCGCGATCCAGACGCGGCAGCAGGACCATGAGCCAGGTATCCGCCGGCGGCCGGGCACACCAGGACTCCAGGGCACGGGCGCCCTCGGCGCCGGGTTTGCCGCTGGGCAGCCGAAGTTCCACCAGCCGTCGGCTGGCGAAGAGCGACAGGGAAGCGAAGCCGGCCAGCCAGCCGGCCCAGTCGAAACCGCTCTCGGCCTGGAAGACCTGGCGCTCGCCAACGCCGGCGCGACGCAGCGCGGAGCGGATGCTGGCGGCGGCCTCGATCACCAGCAGCGGTTCATCCCCGCTGACGACATAGACCGCGGCGAGTCCCCGCTGCAGGTGGGCGTCGAGCTGTTCCGCCTTGATGCGCATTCGGATATGCTCGTCGCAGGCCGCTAGGGCCTGGCGAAGGTGAGCCGCCGCAGGACCTGCCGCAGCATGTCCTGTTCCATGTCGCGCTGTAGTTGCGCCTCCTCGGCCTCCTTGGCCAGGGCCTGCGCGTCGTCGTAGGAAAAGTCGCGCGTGAGCCGCAGCTCGGTGGGGGCCAGGATCGGCCTGCCGGCGGCATCGCTGGCGGCGAGGATGAGCCGGTAGCCCAGGCGGTACTCGCGCACCTTGCCGCCGCCGGAGAGCGACAGGATCTCTTTGCTGCGCGTCTCCCGGTCGAGGCGGATCACCACCTGGGCACCCTGTGCGCTGGGCAGGACGCGCTTGCCGTTGAGCCTGAGATTCTGCTCCAGGAGCGGCCTGAGGACCGAGCTGTCGGCCGCCTCGACGTGGGCCGAATCGAACGGCAGGGGGGACTGCCCGCGCAGCTGGAAGCCGCAGCCGGCCAGGACGACGAGACCGACCCAGACGGTCAGCCACCGCAACAGCGCACGCCTCACCCCGCACCCCCGCACGTCTAGACCACCACGTTGACCAGGCGGCCCGGCACCACCACCACCTTTTTCGCCGGGCGTCCGCCCATGAAGCGCTGCACCTCGGGGCTCGCCAGGGCGGCCGCCTCGATCGCCTCGCGCGTCGCCTCGACGGCCACCGTCAGCCTGCCGCGCAGTTTGCCGTTGACCTGCAACACCAGTTCCATCGCCTCGCGCGTGAGGGCGTTCGGGTCGGCCTCGGGCCAGGACGCCTGCATGAGGCAGGCGCCGGGCCGCAGTTCGCCGTACAGGGCGCGGCAGATGTGCGGCACGATGGGCGAGAGCATGAGCACGACGAGCTCCAGGGCCTCCTGCCGCACGCTGCGGGTGAGGGCGTCTATGCCTTCGACCCGTCCGAGATGGTTGGTGAGCTCCATCACCGCGGCGATGGCGGTGTTGAACTGCTGTCGGCGTTCGATGTCGTCGGTCACCTTCTGCAGGGTCTCATGCAGCGCTCGCCGCAGCGCCTGCAACTCGGGCGTGAGCTCGCCGCCGGAATAGGCGCTTACCACGCCAAGGATGACGTGCTCGTAGACCATCCGCCACAACCGGCGGAGGAAGCGGTGGGCGCCCTCGACCGCGCTGTCGGACCATTCCAGGGTCTGTTCCGGCGGGGCGGCGAACATCATGAACAGGCGCGCGGTGTCGGCGCCGTACCGGTCGATCAGCGCTTGCGGATCGATGCCGTTGCGCTTCGACTTGGACATGGTGCCGATGCCCTGGTAGTCCACCGGCTGGCCGTCGGCCTTGGCCCGGGCAGCGACGATGCGGCCCTTGTCGTCGCTCGTCACCTCCACCTCGTCCGGCGCGAAATAGACGAGGCCGCCCTGCTCGGTGCGGCGCGAGAAGATGTGGTTCAGCACCATGCCCTGGGTGAGCAGACGGCCGAAGGGCTCGTCGTAGCGCACCAGCCCCAGGTCGCGCATGACCTTGCTCCAGAAGCGCGAGTAGAGCAGGTGCAGGATGGCGTGCTCGATGCCGCCGATGTACTGGTCCACCGGCATCCAGTAGTCGGCGCGCGCGTCCACCATGGCGTGCGGGTTGTCCGCGCTGCAATAGCGGGCGTAGTACCAGGACGAATCGACGAAGGTGTCCATGGTGTCGGTCTCGCGCCGCGCCGGCCGGCCGCACTTCGGGCAGGTGCAGCGCACGAAATCGTCCCGCCTGGCAAGCGGGTTGCCCGAGCCGTCCGGCACGCAGTCCTCGGGCAGGACCACGGGCAGCGCCTCATCCGGCACCGGCACCACGCCGCAGTCCTCGCAGTGTATGAGCGGTATGGGGCAGCCCCAGTAGCGCTGGCGGGAGATGCCCCAGTCGCGCAGGCGCCAGGTCACGCGCTTGTCGCCCAGACCGAGGTTTTTCAGCACCAGGGCGATCTTCTCGATCGCATCCGCCGAACTGCGGCCGGAAAAATCGCCGGAGTCGAACAGGATGCCGGGCTCGGTGTAAGCGGCCTGCAGTGGCAGCGCAAGCTCGCCCTCGGCGGGCTTGATCACGGGCTTGATGGGCAGGCCGTACTTGCGGGCGAAGGCGAAGTCGCGCTCGTCGTGCGCCGGCACCGCCATCACCGCGCCCTCGCCGTAGCCCATCAGCACGTAGTTGGCCACCCAGATCGGCAGCGGCGCGTTGGTGAAGGGGTGCCAGGCCTTGCGCCCGGTATCCATGCCGTGCTTCTCCTGCGTGGCCAGCTCCGCCTCGGTCACCCCGCCCTTGTGGCATGCCGCGATGAAGGCGGCGATGTCCGGGTTGGTCTCGGCGGCTGCAAGGGCCAGCGGGTGCTCCGGCGCCACGGCCAGATAGGTCACGCCGAACAGGGTGTCGGCGCGGGTGGTGAACACCTTCAACACCTCGCCACCCGGTTCATGGCGTTCGGTGAGCGAGAAGTGGATCTCGACCCCGAAGCTCTTGCCGATCCAGTTCGCCTGCATGGTCTTCACCCGCCCCGGCCAGCCGGGGAGCTCGTCCAGCTCGGCCAGGAGCTCCTCGGCATAGCGGGTGATGGCGAGGTAGTACATGGGGATCTCGCGCTTCTCCACCAAGGCGCCGGTGCGCCAGCCGCGCCCGTCGATGACCTGCTCGTTGGCGAGCACGGTCTGGTCCACCGGGTCCCAGTTCACCACGCCGGTCTTCTGGTAGGCCAGCCCCCGCTCCAGCATGCGCAGGAAGAGCCACTGATTCCACTTGTAATACTCGGGCCGGCAGGTGGTGACCTCGCGGCTCCAGTCGATGGCGAAGCCCAGGCGCTGCAACTGCCCCTTCATGTAGGCGATGTTGTCGTAGGTCCACTTGGCCGGCGGCACCCCATTCTGCATCGCGGCGTTCTCGGCCGGCAGCCCGAAGGCGTCCCAGCCCATGGGCTGCAGCACGTTGTAACCCTTCATGCGGTGGTAGCGGGCCAGCACGTCGCCGATGGTGTAGTTGCGCACATGGCCCATGTGCAGCTTGCCCGAGGGGTAGGGGAACATGGACAGGCAGTAGTACTTGGGCCGCTGCGGGCCCTCCACGGCGCGAAAGGACTGCTTCTCCTGCCAATGCCGCTGGGCCAGCGGTTCGATGATTTCCGGGCGATACTGGGGGTCCATCTCGGTTTTCAGGGTTCGGATTTCAGGTTATAGGTTACAGAATAACGTATTCAGCCCCGCCATCGGGGCGTGAGCTTGCCGCGTCCTGTCGTGGGAGGGGGAGTTCTGTATAATCCTCAGCATCTGTTAGCAGCGTCTGTCGATCAAGGGGCCCATCCATGTCCAAGAAGCATCCCGTCGTGGTCGTCACCGGCTCTTCCGGTGCCGGCACCACCACCGTCAAGCGTGCCTTCGAGCACATCTTCAACCGGGAAAAGATCGCCGCCGCGGTGATCGAGGGCGACAGCTTCCATAGCCTCACCCGCGCCGAGTTCAAGGAGGCCGTGAAGAAGGCGGAGGCCGAGGGCAACGAGCACTTCTCCCATTTCGGGCCCGAGGCCAACGACTTCGCGGCGCTGGCCAATCTGTTCAAGACCTATGGCGAGACCGGTGGTGGCAAGCGCCGCTACTACATCCACAGCGACGAGGAGGCGGCGGCGCACAACAAACGCCTCGGCACCCAGCTCAAGCCGGGTGAGTTCACGCCCTGGGAAGACCTCCCTGCCAACACCGACCTGCTGTTCTACGAGGGCTTGCACGGCATGGTGGTCACCGACAAGGTGGACATGGCCCAGTACGTGGACCTGGCCATCGGCGTGGTGCCGGTGGTGAACCTGGAGTGGATCCAGAAGATCCACCGCGACGCCGCCGAGCGGGGCTATTCCGCCGAGGCCATCGTCGACACCATCCTGCGCCGCATGCCCGATTACGTGAACTACATCACGCCGCAGTTCTCGCGCACCCACATCAACTTCCAGCGCGTGCCGACGGTGGACACTTCCAACCCGTTCATCGCCCGCGACATCCCCACCCCGGACGAGAGCTTCGTGGTCATCCGTTTCGCCGATCCCAAGGGCGTGGATTTCCCCTACTTGCTCGCCATGATCGACGGCTCCTTCATGTCTCGCCGCAACAACCTGGTGATGCCCGGCGGCAAGATGGGCTTCGCCATGGAGATCATCCTGGAGCCCATCATCCACCGCATGGTGGAGGAGAGCAAAAAGGTCTGAGGGGATGCCCCTAGCGCAAGGCCGGTGCGAACCGGCCTTTTTTCTGGCCTGCACATGAGCATGCGCTGCCGGACCGGTTGCGGTGCCTGCTGCATCGCGCCCTCCATCACCTCGCCCATCCCCGGCATGCCGCGGGGCAAACCGGCCGGCATGCCCTGCGTGCAGCTCGCGGAGGATGCGCGCTGCCGCCTCTACGGCCGGCCAGAGCGGCCCGCTTTCTGTCGGGGCCTGCAACCCTCCACCGAGATGTGCGGCGACTCGCGCGCGACCGCCCTGGCCTGGCTTGCCGCCCTGGAAGCGGCCACCCTCCCCCCTGCGCAGATGCCCGATGGATAGCCAGCTCCTGCTCACCGCCCTGATCCTGGGCATCGTCGAAGGCCTGACCGAGTTCCTGCCCGTCTCCTCGACCGGTCATCTGATCGTGGTCGGCAGCCTGCTGGGCTATACCGACGAGCAAAGCAAGGTGTTCAAGATCGTCATCCAGCTCGCCGCCATTCTGGCGGTGTGCTGGGATTACCGCAGCCGCATCGGCCTCGTCATCGAGGGTCTGGCCGCGCGCGACCCGGCACAGCGCCGCTTCGTCGGCCTCGTCCTGGTGGCCTTCCTGCCGGCCATGGTGCTGGGGGTGATGTTCCACGGCGCGATCAAGACCTATCTGTTCAACCCGCTCACCGTGGCGGGCGCCCTCATCGTCGGCGGGCTCGCCATCCTGTACATCGAGAAGCGGGCCTATCGCCCGCGCATCCACTCGGTGGACGAGATCACCTGGCCCACCGCCCTGAAGGTGGGCTTCGCTCAGGCCCTGGCGATGTTCCCCGGGGTCTCGCGTGCCGGTGCCACCATCATGGGGGGGCTCGTCTTTGGGCTCTCGCGCAAAGCGGCCACCGAGTTTTCCTTCTTCCTCGCCATCCCCACCATGCTGGCGGCCACCGTCTACGATCTGTACAAGAACTGGGCGCTGCTGAGCGTGGCGCACGACCTGCCGGTCTTCGCCGTCGGCTTCGCCGCCTCCTTCGTCACCGCCATGCTCACCGTCAAGGCACTGCTGCGCTTCGTGTCCAACCACACCTTCGTGCCCTTCGCCTGGTACCGCATCGCCTTCGGGCTGGTGGTGTGGCTGACGGCGCATGCCGGCTGGGTCGACTGGACGGGGTGACCGCCAGGACGGGAGCTTCCAAGCCCGGATATTTCATGAGGACGCGGGATGATGGCGAGGCGGTTTGCGAGCAGATTCGTGCATCCCGCGCGAAGCCAATGGCCGTGCCTATTGGCGCCAAGCGAGGGCGCATCGACACCGCAAAGCGGCCGCCAGCGCCCGCGTAGCCCGATGGTACCAAAGGGTTTTATGCCAGCCTGCCCGTC
Source organism: Hydrogenophilales bacterium (assembly GCA_037445185.1). Classification (GTDB taxonomy): domain Bacteria; phylum Pseudomonadota; class Gammaproteobacteria; order Burkholderiales; family Thiobacillaceae; genus JANWZL01. The sequence goes on from JBBIKZ010000002.1 coordinate 50,568, forward strand.
AAGGTAGGCCAGGCGCGACAAATGTACGAAGTCAGGGGCGGTCGCATGAAATATCCGGGCTAGACCTCGACGGCTCGGCCCGTCAGACGGGCGATCTCGCCGAGCAGGGCGTCCTCGTTGTAGGGTTTGCCCATATAGTGGTTCACGCCCAGGTCGTAGGCGTACTGCCGGTGCTTTTCCGCTGTGCGCGAGGTGATCATGACGATGGGGATGTGGGCCAGCCGGCTGTTGGCGCGGATCGCCCGGGTGACCTCATAGCCGTCCAGTCGCGGCATCTCGACGTCCAGCAGGATCACCGCGGGCGCCTCGTCCTGCAGCAATTCCAGCGCCTCCACGCCGTCCTTGGCGGTGACGACCCGATAGCCTTCGCGCATGAGCAGGCGGCTGGTGATCTTGCGCACGGTGAGCGAATCGTCCACCACCATGACCAGGGGGGACTGCTCGATCGCGGTCTCGGCCACCGCCTCCGCCTCTTCCCGCACCGGCACCCGTTCGGCCAGGGCGAAGGGGTTGAGGATGAGGGCGATGCGACCATCGGCCAGGACGGTGGCGCCGACGATGCCGGTGATGCGTGCCACCTGCGGGCCGGTGTTTTTCATCACCGCCTCGAAGTTGCCCTCCAGGGCGTCGATGCGCAGGGCGAGCCGTTCGGCGCCGGCGCGCAACAACAGGATGGTGCGGTAGCGTCCCTCGCCCGGCTGGGAGCGGGTATCCATCAGTTCAGCCAGGCTGCGCAGGGGGTAGCGCTCCCCTCCCATCTCCAGTACACCGGCCCGCTGCAGCGCGGCCAGTTCCTCCTGTTTCACCTCGCGCACCAAGGAGACCAGGTTGGCGGGCAGCGCATAGGTCTGTCCACCGGCGCGCACCAGTACCACCGGGGTCACCACCAGGGTGAGCGGCAGCCGAATGGTGAAGCGGGTGCCGTGGCCGGCCTCGGTGTCCATGCGCACCCGGCCGCCGATGCCGGCGATCTCGTTCTTGACCACGTCCAGGCCGATGCCGCGGCCGGCCACTTCGGTGACCTGGGGGGCAGTGGAGAAGCCGGGCGTGAACAGGAAGGACTCCAGACGTTCGCTGGTGACCTCCTCCGTGGGGGTGACCCAGCCGAGTGCCTCGGCGCGTGCGCGCACGGCGGCGAGATTCACGCCGGCGCCGTCGTCGGCGAGCGCGATGACGATCTCACTGCCTTCCTGATGCAGGGTGAGGCGGATTTCCCCATATGCTGGCTTGCCGACGGCCAGCCTGGCCTCCGGCGGCTCCAGCCCGTGGGCGACGGCGTTGCGCAGCAGGTGTTCTAAGGGCGCGGTGATGCGGTCTAGCACTGTGCGGTCCAGTTCGATGCGCGCGCCCTCGATCTGCAACTGTGCCTTGCGGCCGAGATCTCTGGCTGCCCGACGCACGACGCGGTGCAGGCGTTCGGACAGGGTGTCGAAGGGCACCATGCGCATGCGCATGAGTTCGTGCTGCAAATTGCGCGTCATGCGCGACTGCAGGTGCAAGGTGCGGTCGGCCTCGTCGATGCCGGCCAACAGGTTGTCCTGGGCGGTGGAGACGTCGTTCACGCTCTCGCTGAGCAGCCGCGTGAGTTCCTGCAGCCGTGTGTAGCGGTCGAATTCCAAGGGATCGAACTGCCAAGACTCGTCCAGCGACGACGGCTCCGCCGTCGGCTCAGGGTGACCCGAGACGTCCACGAATGCGGCGATGTCCTGCTTGACACGTCCCGGCGCGCGGCCTAGACGCGAGCGCATCTGGCTCTCGGCCTGGATTTCCAGCTCCCGCAGCTGGCTGCGCAGGCGTTCGACGTTGGCGGTCAACTCCTGGGCCGTCTGCTTGTAGGTGTCGAGCAGGTTCTGCACCTGGGCGCGGGCAATGGCCACCTCGCCGGCCTCGTTGAGGAGGTGATCCAGGATGTTGGCCTTGAGCTTGAGGGTCTGACGCAGCCGCAGGTCTTCCTCGGTGACCGTCTGCGCGAGCGGTTCGGCCGCGGGGAAGGACCAGCCCGCCGCGGCCTCGGACGGAGAGGCCTGGGCGGCGGGGACGCGCTCGGCGAGCGGCTTGCCTTGCAGGGCGTCCACCATCTCCGCCAACTGATCGCAGTCGGCCTCCAGCAGGTCGAGGAATCCCGGCCGGGGTGTCTTGTCGGCCAACTCCAGCAGTCGAGTCTCCACACGGTGTGTGCGTTCGCCCAGCCGCATGGCACCGGCCATGCGGGCGCTGCCCTTGAGGGTATGCAGGGCCCGCTGTAGGGTGCTGCGCGCCGAGGCATCCTCGGGCTGTGCACGCCACTGACGCAGCGCTGCCCCGATGTGCGGCAGCAGCTCCGCCGCCTCGTCGAGAAAGACCGGCAGCAGCTGGGGGTCGAGGTCATCGGGCGGCAGGGGCGCCTCGGACTGCGCCGACGTCTGGGCGGGGGCTACGGCCTCGATGGAGGTGGGGGCGATCGACGCCGCAGGCGTCATGTCCGGCTGGGCGGAGCCGCGCGTGCTGGCCATGGTCGCCTCCGGGCTGGCCGCCTCGACCTGCTCGCGTTGCGGCGTGCCTGCGTTGATCGAAGCGGTCCCGTCTGGCGCAGCCGTGCCGACCTCGCGTCGTACCGTCATCGCTGCCGTGGCATAGGCTTCAGCCGGCTCCGGGGCGGCAGCCGGCGCGGGCTGCTGGAGGGCCGTGTCGGCGTCCGCCAGCGCGGCCTCGGCCGGGATCGCGTGCTCGGCTTCCACGCTGGGTGGCCGCAGTTCCTCCAGCCGTTGCGGGATGTCAGGGCGGTCCTTGGGCCAGCGCAGTGCCCGGATCGCTGCCACCATGTCGGCAACCGCCTCCGTGCATGCTGCCAAGACGGCATGCACCGTCCCGTCCAAGGCGGACGTCTTGTCCGGCCAGGCGCCGGCCCAGTGCTCGAGGGCATGCGCGGCCTCGGTCAGCGGCGTCAGGCCGGTGGTGCGGGAGATGCCGGCGAGCGTGTGGGCGGAGCGGATGAAGGTCTCCCACCCGCTGGCGTCATGGCCCCTCGCCATGCGTTTCAGGGCGTCGCGCAGGTCGCCGACGCGCTGGGCCGCCTCCTCGGTGAAGATCTGATACAGGGCAGCGGGCAGGCGGTGCGAGCCCAGCGCCACGGTTTCGTCTTCGCCGGCGGCCGAATGATGCGCCGGCGCGCCGGCTTCAGTCTTTGGATGCGGGCTGCCCTCCTGGCCTTTGGCCTGGTCGCGCAGGGTCCGGGCCCAGGCCACCAGGGCGTCGGCCTCGACCTGCGGCCGGCCGCCGGCCTCCAGCGCCTGCACCCAGCCGGTGAAGGCGTCCACGGCCTGGTTGAGGAAATCCAGCACCTCCGGGGTTGGCGGCCGCTCCGCGCGCAGCCATTGGTTGAGGGTGTCCTCCACCTGCCAGGCCACCTCGGCCAGGTCGGTGAGCCCCACCATGCGGCCGCTGCCCTTGAGGGTGTGGAAGCCGCGCCGGATCGAGACGAAGGCGTCCGCGTCGAAAAGGTTGACATGCAGGCGGGACAGTTGGGCGACGATGTTGCCCAACACGTCGTTGGCCTCCTCGATGTAGACGTTGAGCATTTCGGCATCGATGGCTTCCGCCGTGGCGCCGACCAGCTCCGCCGCCTGCGGGCTGGGTGCGACGGGCGCGGCCGCCGTCTTGCCGATGCCCTGGATGGCAGTGAGGAGCTGCGCCGCCGGGGCGTGGCTGCCTATTTGATGCAGGGCCTGCTCCACCTGGGCCTTGAGCCGGGTGTCGCCGACCAGATCGGCGTCGCGCACCAGCTTGCCCAGGCTGGTCTCCAGGGTCGCGAGCACTTGCGGGGCGGCCTGGCCGTCCGCCAGGACTGTGGCCTGCCTTTGCAGACTGGCGATGTCTGCTTCGATTTGCGACTCCACGCTGGCGGCGGGTGCGGCCATGGCCTGGCGGCACTCGAGCAGGCTGGCGAGCCTTTGCCGATCGTCCCGCCCGTAGCGCAGGGCCTCCATGTACAGGCCCAGGGTGGAGAGGGCGTCGGCGACCCAGTCGAGCTCCTCCGGGCTGATCGCATATTCGGGGTCGGCGAAGCGCTCGATGTGTTCCAGGCTGGCACGGGTGAGGTCGGCCGCGGTGTCGAGCTGGAGGATGTTCAACGTCCCCAGCACCTGCTTCATCATGCCGGGGACCAGGGGCAGCCGGCTGCGCTCGCTGCGGTAGCGGAAGAAGCGGTCCAGGATCTCCTCGACCTGGTTGAGGTTGGCCTGGATCTCCTGGGTGACCTGGGCGAGGATGAGCCTCTCCTGGGCCTGGCGCGAGACCTCGTCCAGCAGGGGGACATCGGTGGGGATTCGGGCGGTGTCGTAGCTGGGGTCGATGGCCGCCTGCAGGCGCTGGGTCTGCACGTCGGCCTGACGGTCGAACTCCGGGCCGAGGGCCTGGAAGTGTTCGCAGGCGTTCTGGGCGAGCAGGATGGCGGTGGCCATCTCCAGCTGCAGGGCCTCGTTCTGGGCGGTGTCGGCCACGGCGGGCAGCCGCATGGACACGGCCTGGACCATGCGCAGCAGCGACTTGAGGGATTCGTTGGGCAGCCGCATGGCCGCCTCGAACATGGCCATGGCGGTATTTTGGAAGGGCGCGAGGCTCTCGGGCCGACCCGAACAGACCTTCATCCAGTGGTCCTTGGCCGTGTCGAGGTCCTCGCGCAGGGCATTGAGGTGGGGTCGCCAGCCGGCCTCGGCGTCGGCGGCCTCGTCGGCCCCCTCGGCGGGAAGATAGTGATCCAGGCGATACAGTTGGCGGGCCTCCAGGGCCCGTCCCGCGGCGCTCTTGTCCTGAGCCAGGAAGTAGAGCATGTCGCGCTGCAGACGCTCGGCCAGCTGGCGCGAGCCTTCCATCAGGCGCCGCATCTGCAGGTCGATGCGGCCGCACAGGCGCTTGACCCAGAAATCGACCGGCAGCGCGCCCCGGCGCAGGGATTCGGTGAAGCCCCCCGCCAGCCACCAGAAGGTGTATTGGCCGGCATCGGGGGCCAGTCGCTCCAGCTCGCGCACGGCCTGATCCATGGTCATCAGGCCGGCGGTGGGTTCCTTGTTCTGCAGGAACATGAGCAGGCCCTTCTGGTACTGGGCCCGAGTGCGTCGTAGGGTGCGCGGCAGCGCTTCCGGGGCCAGGGTGGGTGGGGCGGCACTGCGGCTCACGCGCGGCGTCAGGTCGGGGTAGAACAGTTCGCTCGGCGACGGGGGCTCGGCGCCGCGCTGGGCGAGCACCCGCGCATAGATGCCGGACAGGCGCAATTCGGCGTTGGGCGCCCCGCCCATGAGTGCGTCCAGGTAGGCCAGGACCGCATCGCAGGCCGCGATCGCCACCTCGGCGCTGTCGCGGCTGCGCAGTGTGGGCTTGTCGCCCATCTCCGCCAGCAGGCGCTCGGTTTCCGCACAGAGCAGGGACACGCCCTGCAGATCGACGATGGTCAGCGCGCCGGTGACCTGGTGCAGGTGGGCCTGCGCCGCTCTGAGCGGGTCTAGGTCTTCTCCGTTCCAGTCCGAGAGGGTTTGTCTTGCCGCCGCGAGGGCGCTGTCCAGTTCCGCCTTGACCCAGGTCAGCGGCCCCAGGTCGAAATCGGTGTCCTCGTGCATCATGGCCGGCCCTCGTTGGCGATCAGAGCTTGAAACCCGACACCGACACCTTGAGTTCCTCGGCCAGGGCGGTGAGCTGGTCCATGGACTGGGCGCTGCGTCGCGCACCGTCCGAGGTCTGTCGGGTCACCTGCAGGATCTCCTGCATGTTCTGCGCGACCCCCTCCGCCGTGCGCACCTGGTCTTGGGTGGCGGCGGAGATGTCCTGGATCAGGCGGGCGAGCTGGCCCGACACGCTCTCGATCTCCTGCAGGGCGTGGCCGGCGGCGTCGGACAGGGCCGTGCCCTGCACCACCGCCTGGGTGCTGACCTCCATTGCGTGCACCGCATCCTGGGTGTCGCCCTGGATGGCCTTGACGATGGCGCCGATGCGACGCGTGGCGTTGGCCGAGCGTTCGGCCAGACGCTGCACCTCCTCCGCCACCACCGAAAAGCCGCGGCCGGCTTCACCCGCGGCGGCGGCCTGGATGGCGGCGTTGAGGGCCAGCACATTGGTCTGCTCGGTGATGTCGCCGATCAGTTCCACGATCTCGCCGATCTCCTGGGAGGACTCGCCCAGGCGCTTGATGCGCTTGGCCGTCTCCTGGATCTGGTCGCGCAGCTGGTTCATGCCGGCGATGCCTTCCCGCACCGCGTCGCCCCCCTTTCTGGCGGTGGCCAGGGATTGGTCGGCCACGCGGGCGGACTCGGCGGCGTTTTCCGACACGTTGAGGATGGAGCGGGTCATCGCGTTGATGGCTTCGCCGGTGCGGGCGATCTGTTGCGATTGGCGCTCGGCGGCTGCCAGCAGCGCGTCGGAGACCTGCTTGGCCGCGTCGGTGGCCTCGGTCACCTGGGCTGTGGCGCGGTTGATGTTGTTGACCAGCATCCTGAGCTCGTCGATGGCGTAGTTCACCGAGTCGGCGATGGCACCGGTGATGTCCTCGGTCACCGTGGCCTGTACCGTCAGGTCACCCTCGGCCAGGTCGCCCATTTCATTGAGCAACCGCAAGATGGCATCCTGGTTGCGTTTGTTCTCGCGCGCGGATTCTTCCGCGCGCCGACGCGCATCGGCCACGCTGATCCAGCCATAGAGGATGAGCAGGAGGAGCGCCAGCAACGAGAAAAACAGCGTCAAGCCCAACCACCAGCCTATCGCCAGTCCCTGATAGGCGGTGGTGATGGTCTGTACCTGGGTCAGGATGCGGTCAGCCTCGTCATAGATCGCACGGCTGGCCGTTTTGGCCTCAACCAGGCGAGGCAGCCCTTCGAGCAGGAGCTGGACCTCCGCCTCCAGGCGAGTGAACAGATCGACCAGCTCCTGCAGCTTGTCGCGCGCCAGCGCGTCGCGCACTGGCACGATGCCCAGGCTGGGGTTGCCCTGGGCCAGACCATCGAGAACCTCGCGAAAGGTCTTGACGTCTTCGCCCAGTTGATAGGCATTTTCAGGGTTGATCACAGGCGCGGCGAGCAGGGCGTTGGCATCCTTGGCCATGCGCTGCGTCCAAATCGCTTGTTGTGCGACGAAGTCGAGCTGACGACGGTTTTCGACGGGAATCAAGGCCTGCAACTGCTGCGTCAGGTCGAGCAGCTCGGTGTTGCGCTGGTTGATGGTGTGCACCGCTTGGGCGAACTTGATGAGCGTGTCCCGCTGCCCGAGCAGGGTCTGGATATGACGGCCCGTCTGCGTCCAGCGGGTTTGCAACTCGGCCAACAGCGGTTGGATGTCATCAGGCGAGGCGCTCGTCGCCTCCCCGCCATGGATCAAGGCCTTGAGGTCGGTGTCGAAACCGTCGCGCGCCTCCTTCAGTTGCGCGAAGGCGTCACGGTTACCCAGCACGGCCTGTTGCGAACTCTTGGCATAGCGCTGTGAGAGCATCTGCAGGCGCGTACTGGTCTCGATCCATGCGCCTTGGCGGGATAGCTGCAGGGTGTAGAGGAACGCGCTCGCTACCGCCAGGAGTAGGCACACGAGCAAGGCGACGAGCAAGGCCGCCTGTCTGCGCTCCGCCGGAAGGCGGCGCAACATGGGCAGCCGTTGCAGATCGCCGTGGGCGATCCCCGTGATGAGCTCGCGCATGCCCTGTCGTAGCTGGCTGGGGCTGGCCCAGTCAGGGAGTCTTGAAGCGTCCGTCAAAGCCACAGGGTGATCTCCTCTTTGTTGCCGAAGGTATGGTTTGGTCAGTATCGGGGCTAACCGGCGCACGCCGGCTCAGACGTCAGCATTGCCGCGGGGAAAGGGGGGTTGGGATCAAGACAGGCGAGCATGGTAAAGCGCCACGTCGAGGAAACCGGGCGTCTGGACCAGTTTCTCCAGACTGATCTCCAGATAGGTCTGCCCGTCTGCATCTCGCCACTGCTGTTGGATCCAGGGATGCGGCGCTGACTCAGGCGCGCCTGCGGGGGTGAACTGGACTGGGTTGCGCAGCCCCAAGGTCCGGTCTATCACGAGGGCGGCATTGATCCCCAGGCGCGGATTGACCGTGATCAGATTCACGCCCGCATACGTTGCGGCTGCCGTCCCCCCCGCAAAGGCGGCCAGATCCGTGCAGCCGTAGATCAGGCCACGGATGTTGGCCAGCCCCAGGAACCAGGGCTGCGTCCAGGGCACGGGCAGCAAGGCATCGACCGTGACGAACTCATTGATTTCGGTCAGATCGACCATCCAGCTTCTGCCGCCGGCCGCCAGGCAGAGTTTGGAAGCGAGCTGACCTCGCGTCGCGCCCTTCAGCCGCTCATTCAGTTGCGCCTGAAACTCGCGCAGGCTCTGTTTCGCCATCAGCCCAGCGCCTTGATCTTGGCAATCAGCTCCTCGGCTACGATGGGTTTGACCAGATACCCCACTGCCCCCTGGCGCAGCCCCCAGACGCGGTCGGTCTCCTGACCTTTGCTCGTGCAGATGATCACGGGGATGGATTTGGTCTCCTCGTCGCGGTTGAGCATGCGCGTGGCCTGGAAGCCGTTGAGCCCGGGCATGACCACGTCCATCAGGATCAGGTCCGGCTTGTCGCGTTTGGCCATGGCCACCCCTTCCTCGCCGCTGTTGGCACTGAGGACCGCGTAGCCATTCCTTTGCAAGATGTCGGTGAGAAAAAAGCGTTCAGTGGGCGAGTCGTCCACCACCATGACGGTACGGATGCTCATGATCGCTCCTAAGTGGTTTGCTGGTGCTGATGCTGGCGCACAGCGGTGAGCAGGGTGTCCTTGGTAAAGGGCTTGGTGAGGTATTCGTCGGAGCCCACCAGCCGGCCACGCGCCCGGTCAAACAGACCGTCCTTGCTGGAGAGCATGATCACCGGCGTCGAACGGAAACGGCTGTTCTTCTTGATCAAGGCGCAGGTCTGGTAGCCGTCCAGACGCGGCATCATGATGTCGACGAAGATCACATCCGGCTGATGATCGGCAATCTTGGCCAGGGCGTCGAAGCCGTCCTCGGCCAAGATCACCTCGCAGCCGGCCTGCATCAGAAAGATTTCCGCGCTGCGTCGTATGGTATTGCTGTCGTCGATGACCATGACCTTGACGCCAGCCAGATCTCCCTGTGCGCCCATTTGTTCACCTTGCCCGGATGTTCGTCAGGCACCTTGCCGGACAGGATAACCCGCTTTCTTCCAGGCCGGCAACCCGGTGCGGAACCAATAGACTTTCTTGTAGCCGCGCTTGACGAGATAGCGCGCCGCTTTGTAGCTGTACCAGCACTCGGCGCCACTGCATAGCACGATGAGCGGCGCGTTTTTGTCCTGCGGCAGCTTGCTCAAATCGAACAGGTCCACGCTGTCATCCGCGTCCGCTTCCTTCGGGCTGTTGATCTCATAGGGAACGTTGATCGCGCCGGGGATATGGCCTTCCTCTCGGAAGAGGCTGGGCAACCGCACGTCGAACAAGGGTACGCCCTGGTCCATCAGGCGCTTGACCTGCTCGGCGGTGACAATGGTGGCCCCCGGCAGGACCTCGGGCGTGAAATAGCCACGCGTTGAGACGAACTCGAAATCGCTCGGCTTGGCCGCGACGAAGTCGCTCATGCCGCTTACGGTGCGCATGCGCTCGCCCAGGTCGGCACTGGCACGCAAAAAGGCGTTGCGGATACGATCCTGTTCGTCGGCTGAGAGGCGGTCGTCAACCGCCAAGCCGGCTTTCGGCACCGCGGCGAAGGTCTGCACGATGCGGGCGCCCGCGTTGCGCGCCAGCCAGTCTCGCGCCGTGTCCTCGCGCAGGGCGATGACGTCGGCATGGCCGATGTCTGCGGCGTAGATCACCGCCGGGTATTTGTTGACATAGGTCAGGTTGGCGAAATGACGCGCCGGGGTCGTTCCCTTGGCATTGAGCTCACCGCGCACCATGTAGCTCACCAGCGACTCCGGGTGAGGCAGCACGGCCTTCATGCCACGCGTGTCCTCGAAGCGCTGGGCATTGACGCCAGGTCTGGCGATGAGCACGGTGCGACTCGTCTGTTGAGTCTTGGCAATCGGGACGTAGTGATGGCGCATGGCCACCCCGATCAGATGCGAGGGCGCCAGGATCAGGTCGTATTTCTTGGTACGGATACGCTCGCCCACGCGTTCCGCGTTCTGGGTCATGACCAGGCGCACGGGCTGCCTGAGCTCGTTTTGCATGCGCTGCGCCAGATCCTGGAACACCCCCTGCACGGCGGCGTGGCTGCGCTCCACGTCGTAATCCACGGTGACGTTCAAGACCCACTCGGCATGAGCTGCGGTGGCCAACGAACCGGCAAGCGCGATGGCCACACACTTTTTCACCTGGCCCGACACCAGCTTGGCAACAATCGAAATGTCCATGACACATCCTCCTCTCTCAATGCCCCAACCATCCGGCTGGGTTCGACAGCACATGATAACGGCTCTCGACTTCAGATCTTTATCATCTCGAAATCCTCCTTGCGCGCGCCGCACTCACGACAGGTCCAGTTGGGGGGGGCGTCTTCCCAGCGCGTGCCGGGCGGGATGCCCTCCTCCGGCAAGCCGGCGGCTTCGTCGTAGATGAAGCCGCAGACCACACACATCCAGGTGCGATATTCCATGGCAGGGTCGCGAATCTCGTTTTTGTGTAAGAATTCGATCATCTTCCTATCAAACTATACCAAATCACATCTGATTGTGCCCCATTTCCGTTCTAACGGCCAGCCGCCCCCCTCTCATGCGTGCCCCCCCCCTCTGGTACTGACCTTTGCCGGCACGGACCCAACCGGCGGGGCGGGGCTGCAGGCCGACGTGCTTACCATCGCCAGTCTGGGCTGCCACCCGCTGTCCGTGGTCACCGCCGTGACCGTGCAGGATTCGGTCGGCGTCGAGGACTTTCTGCCCATGGATGCGGACTGGGTGGTGGACCAGGCGCGGCGGGTCCTTGAGGACATGCCGGTCGCCGCCCTCAAGGTGGGGCTCCTGGGCAGCGTGGAGGTGGCCCTGGCGGTGGCCGAGGTGGCGTCCGATTATCCGGAGCTGCCGCTGATCCTGGATCCGGTCCTGGCCTCCGGCCGCGGCGACGAATTGGCCGGCGATGACCTGTTGTCCGTCATCAAGGAGGTCCTGCTGCCGCAGACCACCGTGCTCACGCCCAACAGCATCGAGGCGCGCCGCCTGGCCGTGGACGAGGCCCTGGACGAGGAGCCTCCCGAACTGGCGGCGTGTGCCCAGCGCCTGCTCGACCTCGGTTGCGAGTATGTCCTCATCACCGGCTCCCACGAGCACACCCCGCAGGTGGTGAACACCCTCTACGGCGAGTCGGGCGTGCTGCAGAGCCTGCGCTGGGATCGCCTGCCGTCGAGCTACCACGGCTCCGGCTGCACCCTCGCTTCCGCCCTCGCCGCCATGTTGGCGATGGGCATGGATCTGCAGGACGCGGTGCGCGAGGCGCAGGAGTTTACCTACCAAAGCCTGCGCAACGCCTTTCGCGCGGGCATGGGGCAGGCCATACCGGACCGGTTGTATTGGGCCCGCACGGGTGAAGATGGGGGCAGTTGAGGCAACCGGACTAGTCGGGTTGTACGCCATCACCCCGGACTGGACGGATACGGCCCGGCTGGTGGCGGTCACCCGCGACATCCTGGCGGGGGGCTGCCGTCTCGTCCAATACCGCAACAAGACCGCCGAGGACGCCCTGCGCCTCGAGCAGGCGCACGCGCTGCGGGCCCTGACCCGGCAGTGCGGCGCGCGCCTGATCGTCAACGACGATCCCCGCCTCGCCCTGGCGGTCGGGGCAGACGGCGTGCATCTGGGCGCGGACGACGCAGACCTCGCATCGGCACGGGCGCTGCTGGGGCCGACGGCCTTGCTGGGGGCCTCCTGCTACCAGAGCCTCCCCCTGGCGCGGGCCGCGGTGGCGGCGGGCGCGAACTATGTCGCCTTCGGCAGTGTCTTTCCCTCCCCCACCAAGCCGCAGGCCGGCCGGGCAACGGCCCCGCTGCTCGCCGAGGCGGTGGCGGCGTTGCCGGTGGCGGTGGCGGCCATCGGCGGTATCACGCCGGACAATGCGCGCAGCGTGCGCGCTGCCGGCGTGCATCTGCTGGCGGTCATCACCGCCCTGTACGACGCCCCCGATCCGCGCCGGACGGCGTCGCGATTCACAGCCTTGTTCGCAACTGGAAAGGAACAACATGACCTCCCGCAATGACCTCCTCTTCGAACAGTCCCAGAAAGTCATTCCGGGCGGGGTGAATTCGCCGGTGCGTGCCTTCCGCTCGGTGGGCGGCACGCCCCGCTTTTTCACCCGCGGTGCCGGCTGCCGCGTGTGGGACGCCGACGGCAAGGCCTATCTGGACTACGTGGGCTCCTGGGGCCCCCTCATCCTGGGTCACGCCGACCCCGACGTGGTGCGCGCCGTGCAGGAGGCCGCGGCCAAGGGGTTGACCTTCGGCGCGCCGACCGAGGCCGAGTTGATCCTGGCGGAGTTGCTCGCGCGTCTGCTCCCCGGCATGGAGAAGCTACGCCTGGTGAGTTCCGGCACCGAGGCCACCATGAGCGCCATCCGCCTGGCGCGCGGCTACACGGGTCGCAGCAAGCTGATCAAGTTCGAGGGCTGCTACCACGGCCATGCCGACAGCCTGCTGGTCAAGGCCGGCTCGGGCGCGCTCACCTTCGGTCAGCCCAGCTCAGCCGGCGTGCCGGCGGAGCTGACCGCCCACACCCTGGTCCTCGACTACAACGACGTCGGTCAGGTCGAGCGCGTGTTTGCCGAACGCGGCGAGGAGATCGCCTGCGTCATCGTCGAGCCGGTGGCCGGCAACATGAATCTCGTCATGCCGGCACCGGGCTTTCTCGAGGCCCTGCGCGAGCACTGCACGAAATACGGCGCCGTGCTGATCTTCGACGAGGTGATGACCGGTTTTCGCGTCGGCCCGCAGGGGGCTCAGGGCCTCTATGGCATCCAGCCGGATCTCACCACGCTCGGCAAGGTGGTGGGCGGCGGCATGCCGCTGGGCGTCTTCGGCGGGCGCGCCGAGATCATGGACCGGCTCGCCCCGCTGGGGCCCGTGTATCAGGCCGGCACCCTGTCCGGCAACCCGGTGGCGGTGGCGGCGGGGCTCGCCACCCTGGAAAAGCTTCAGGCCCCCGGCTTCTACGATCGTCTCGCCGCCAGGACCCGGCAGCTCACCGAGGGCCTCGCCGGCGCGGCGCGCGAGGCCGGGGTGCTCTTCTCCGCCCAGTCCGTCGGCGGCATGTTCGGCATCTACTTCTCGGCGCGCCCCCCCGGCTCCTATGCCGAGGTCATGGCGGCCGACCGCGAGGCCTTCAACCGCTTCTTCCATCTCATGTTGCTCGAAGGGGTCTATTTCGCGCCCTCCGCCTTCGAGGCCGGCTTCGTCTCCGCGGCGCACAGCGAGGCCGACATCGAGTTCACCATCGCGCGCGCGGCGCGTGCCTTCGCGCGTATGGCCCCATGAACGCGTCGCTCGCCCCCGAGGACCGGCTGCGCCTCGAGGTCCTGTTGGCCCAGGACCTGAAGGCGGTGCGGCTGGACGAGGCCAACATGACCCTGCTCGCCCTCACCGCCAAAGGCGAGGCCCGCATCCCCCTGCATCCCACCGGGCGGCCAGAGAAGTATCTGCGCCTGGTGCAGGAACTGCTGTCCGGCCATGCGCTGGGTTCGCCCGGCGGCTATCCGGTCTACCTGACGCGCTGGACCCGGCATGGTCAGATGGCGTCCGAAAATCTGGGCAAACTGCTCCTGATCGGCGAACCCGAGGCGGTGGTGGCGGTGGTGCACTCGCCCCAGCTCACCGATGCGCTGGCCGAATACGCCTGGTGGGCCATGCCCACCATCGAGAACGCGCGGCTGATGCTGCGTCGCGAGGCGGTGGCACGGGGGCGCATGGGTCGGGTGTTGGCCGACTTCCTGGTCGAACACCTGCCCTTCCTGCAGGATGACCATCCGGCCATCCTCGACACCGTGTCGGTGTTGCTCGGCTCGGGCGTGTTGGACGCCGGGCAGCGCGCGGCGATCTGGCGGCGCGGCAAGCGTAGCAACACCTACTACGTGCCCTTTCTCGAGCTCACGCCGAACGACCTGCCGGAGCCGGACGCCCGCCCGCGTCGACACCCTGCGGCCGATGCCCTGGCAGCGCTCGCCGGCCAGGGCAATGCGGCGGCGAGGGCCTTGCTTTGGGCCTTCTCCGCCCAGGGTCAGGTCTTTCTGGCGGCGGCGGCCGAGGTGCTGGCCCGGCCCGAGACCCAGGAGGTGGTGAACCACCTGTTCAATGCCTTGGGCGCCGCGTTGCGGGCCGCCGGTGGTGCCCCGGACGCGCCCCTGCCCGGCCTGGAGGCGGCGCGTGCGGCCTGTCCGGAACTGGCGGCGGAATGGCGGGCGGTCGAGGCCCTGGCCGCGGTCAGCGAGGCCCAGCTCACGCCCATCTTCGCGCGCACGAGCGCCATCGGCTCCCTCATGCGGCGCAAGATCGCACCGCTGGTGCAACCCCTGCTGGGGCATGTCCGCACGCTGCGCGGGGAGCAGCCGTCCTGAACGGTCAGGGCTGACCGGTCGCCTCCGTGCGCCGTGGCTGGGTCATCTCACGGGCGGTCTGGCGAACTGACCGAACCAGGATGCGGGATCGAAGGGCAACGGCATCACCTGTGCCGGCGTGGTGGCGGGGGGTGGGGCGTGACGCTGGCCGGGGCCGGGCCATGCGAACGGGTTCGGCATCGGGCCGGACGCTGTCGGCAGGGCGGGCGGGAAGGGCAGGGCCGAGGCCGGCGGTCCGTAACCGCCGCCGTAAGGCAGGGCTGGGGCGAAGCCCGGCGGCGCAAAGGGGTTGGGCAGGGAGGACTGCAGATAGGGGTTGTCGGCCGCTGGCCCGCCCAGATAGGGGTTGGCCATGTATTGCAAATGCTGGCGCGAGAGCAGATACGGCGCCATCTGCAGGCCCGGATACACCAGCCCGCCCAGCAGGGGCGTTCCCACGCCCGGCAGCACACCCATGCCGAAGGAAGGGAACGGGGCCGGCGCCAGCATGCCGAGGGGGTTGGCCATGCCCGGCGTGAGCATCAGGGCGGGGTGCATGCCAACAACACCGGTCTGGGCAAGGGCGGGTAGGGCCAGGGTCAGGGTGCCGGCCAACAGGGCTTTCATCGCATGCTCTCCTCGTATCCTCGGTCAGTCGTCAACGCAAGCGGCGCCGAGGCATGGGCGCGGCGCTGATCCGCCGTTCGCCCACCCTGTCGGCCCAATGGCCGTCGCGAATGCGACGTTCAGCTTACAGGTCGCCCTCGGCGGCGGCGCGCATGATGTTGTCCATCTTGTCGCGGATGTCGATGGCCGCCTTGATCAGCTCCGGGGCGCTGTCCATGCCCATCTTGCCACTGATGGAGTCCAGCCAGGATACGTCCCAGTCCAGGGTCATGACCCAGATGTTCTTGTCCGCATCCTCCATGATGCCGATGCGGCAGGGCAGGAAGACCAGGGACTCGGGGGCGAATTTGAGCACCTCCCGCCCGGCGGCGATGTCGCAGTAGTGGAAGACCTCCACCCGTGGCGCTTCGGTGTCGTTGAGCACTGCCCTGAAGTCCTTCCACATGGGGGAATGGCCGACCAGCTTGAAGTTGAGCTGGTTGGCGCGCAGCTTCATGGACTCCACCACGTCGTCGAAGCTCAGGCCCGCCTTGGCCTTGTACTTCACCGTCATGTAGTTCATCACGTCGCGCACGTTCATGCGCGTGGCCTGGTTCATCCAGGGCATGAGCTGGCGCATCATGGCCTGCTTTTCCTGCGGCGTGATGATGCGGCTCATCTCGTAGGGCCGCGTCGGCTGTTTGCCCTGGGTGGTGGGAAAGACGAAGGGGCCGGTGGAGACGGGAAGGTTCTGCAGATAGGGATTGGGCTTGGGCGGGTCGGCCGCGCGGGTCAGTCCGTTGGACAGGGTCAAAAGGGTGGCCAGTAGGGTGATACGGACTTTCATGCTGGTCTCCTGTGTGGGCTAGTACGGATGAACGCTTGCGACCGAAGGCGCATTGTGACGACAGCCTCTGCTTCTGTCCAACACCGCTCACGCTGCAGCGTGTCGGACGCCGAGCAAAGCCATAGACCAGGCCCATGGATCGACTGTTCATCGATGACCAACACCGTCAATCGTGCAGTGGGTCGAGCTCTAGGCCGGGCGCAGGTGGGGCTTCGGCCCGACAACCGTAAAGCGTCACAACAACCTCGTCGGCCTGAAGGACGGCCTACAGCCTCTCCGTTTCGTCTGAGGGCCGGATCCATAGAGCCACCTCAGGACACGCTGCGCGAGGCGGTGAAGCCGCGACCCGTGCGGCTGAACCAGGGCCGCAAGCCGTCCAGGCCGCGGCGGGTGACGCGACGGGGCGCGGGGGCAAAAAAAA
>JBBIKZ010000003.1:0-56511 GCA_037445185.1 Hydrogenophilales bacterium
TTCAACCTAAAAACCTCAGTTGAACGCGCCCGAAGGCGGGTTTGTGCGTGTGGCTGGCAAGGCGCGACGACGCCGCGGGGTCGTTCCCCGCAAGGAGGAGCAACGCAGCCAGACGCGCGCACAGACCCGAAAGCGGGCGCGTAGCGGCCTCACCTTCCGGGTGAGCGTGCTCGGAGGCGCAAACGTCAGGTTCCATGCGTCTTTGCGAAGGCCAAGGAGCGGTCAACTGAGGTTTTTAGGTTCAAAAGGTTTTTGAGGCTGTCGAGCGTGATTGGCTTGGCAAGAAAATCGTCCATCCCGGCAGCAAGGCATTTCTCGCGGTCGCCTTCGAGCACACTGGCGGTGAGCGCCACGATCGGCACATGGCCGCCACGTGTCGCTTCGATCGTCCGGATCGCCTGCGTGGCGGCGAAACCGTCCATCTTGGGCATCAGCGCATCCATCAGGATCAGATCGAAATGGCCGTTACAGAAAGCCTCGACGGCTTCGCTGCCATCGGCGGCGAGCGTGACGCGATGGCCGAGCCTTTGCAGCATCGCCGTGACGACTTGCTGATTGACGCGGTTGTCTTCGGCGACCAGGATCGAGAGCGTATGAGCGCCCATTTGCGGCACGGCAGCTTCTGTCGCCAGCGCAGCTTGACCGGTGGCACCCTCGCTTTCGAGGGTGGCCAGCGGCGCCGGGATTTCGACGCGGAAGGTCGAACCCTGCCCGGGCTGGCTGGCGACGCTGATGGCGCCACCCATCAGCTCGACGAGCCGTTTCGTGATCGCCAATCCCAACCCCGTGCCGCCGTATTTGCGCGTCATGGAACTGTCGGCCTGGGTAAAAGGGGTGAACAACTTCGCCAAGGTGGCCTCGTCGATGCCGATGCCGGTATCGCGCACCGCGAGGATGAGTCGCTCCGCCTGCCAGTCGACATAGACAGTCACGCTACCTGCAGGGGTGAATTTGAGCGCATTGCCGACCAAATTGGCGAGCACCTGACGGAGGCGCAGCGGATCGCCGAGCAGTGCGGCAGGCAGCCGTGGCGAGAGGTCGGCGGCAAGCGCCAGCCCTTTCTTGACGGCCCCGGGACGGAAGGTATCGATCAGGCTCCCGATCGGTTCCGCTGGCGCGAAGGGAATGTGCTCGAGCGTCATCGCGCCGGCCTCGATCTTCGAAAAGTCGAGAATCTCGTTGAGCAGCGCGAGCAGGTGGTCGGCGCTCGTGCGGATGGTTTCGGCGTATTCGCGCTGGGTGGCGGAGAGCTCTTCGGCGAGCAGCAGATCCGCCATGCCGATGACGCCGTTCATCGGCGTTCTGAGCTCGTGGCTCATGTTGGCGAGGAATTCGCTCTTGGCGCGGGCGTTGGCCTCGGCCGCCTCCTTGGCCGCGACGAGCGCCGCGGTGAGCTCGCGCTGCCGGCGCAAATCGTGAAACACGGTGACCGAGCCGGCCGGCCGGTCGTCGCCGAAAAGCGGCACGCTGACCACCTCGACGGGAACCGGCTGCCCTTGCTTGTCGAAAAAGGTCTCTTCGCCGTGGAAGCGCTCGCCACGTCGGATGGTCTGCAAGATCGGGCAGCTTTCGGCGGGCGTCGGGGCAGCCGGTGCGCAATGGATGAGCTCGTGCGCCCCGTTGCCGATCGCCTCGGCGCTCGTATAGCCCAAGAGCTGGGTGAAGGCTGGGTTGATATACAGGAGCCGGGCCGTGGCATCGGTGCGGTAGAGCGCCTCGCCCATCGACTCGGTGAGCACCGCGAGTTCCGCGCGTTCCGCGGCCAGCCTCGCGTGCATCCGGCGCATGCGCCAGCCGGCCAGCGCGAGCGCCAGCAGCAGGGTGCCGGCGGTGGCGGAGATCAGCAGGTATTCACGCTGGAGGACCGCCATTTGCGGCGCTTCCTGATAGGCGACGAGATAGGCGGCGTGGCGGCCGTCGACGTCTGCGATGGGTAGGAAGCTCACCAGCCAGGGCGCGTTATCTTCGTCCTCGACGGCGAGCGCAAACGCCTTGTGCCCGGCCATGCCCTGGGCAACCTCTGGCATGCGGGCCAGCCGCGCATCCAGCGTTTTTTGGATCGGCGAGCGCGGCGCGGTATCGGGCAGCGTCAATTGCGGGTCTTCGATCAGGTAGTCGTCAGAGAGATCGGTGGGGCCATACAGATCGCGTCGTTCGCTCCAGAGCACGGCGTCGACGGCGGCACGGGAAAGGATCAGGGCGAACTCATGGGTGGGGGCGATGCGTTCGAGGGTATTGCGCAGGGTCTTGAAGCCGATACTGTTCTCTGCCGCGCCGATGAAGCGCCCCTCCTGGAAGAGCGGAAAGACGAAGCGGAAGCCGCTGAACAGGCGTCCGGTCTCAAAGCCGGCGACCGGCTGCCGCTCGGTGATCACCCGTCGCACCGAAGGACGCATGTCGGCGAGCGGATCGCCATGGCGGGTCGGGGCGTGCATGCGCAGGAAGCTTCGCCCTTCGGGCGTGAACACCTGCATCTGGCGCACGCCCTGGCTGCTCAAGCTCCGGTAGGCGGGCGAGAGCTGACGAAACAGGCGTCCGCGCAACACAGCCGCCTCGTCCTCCGCTGCCGCCACGCCTGCAGCGATCAACGCCGTCTCAGTGGGGTTGGCCAGATGCGTGTCGACCAGCAGTTGCGCCATCAGCCGGTATTGTTCGATGGCGGCGCGGTAGGTGGTGGCGGTGATTTCGATCGCGCGCACCTCCTCTTGGCGCAGGCGCACTGTGTGCTCGCGGTTTTGCCAGGCGAAGAAGATTCCCCACAGCGCCAGCCCGCCGATGAGCCAGGGCAGCAGGGAGCGTAGAACGTGCACCTTGCGACCGGACATGCTCAGAAATTGCCTTTCTCGGGAATTGGGCGTGATGGCAAAAGCGCCCTGACAGCGTCGTAATCCCGATCATACGCGGCGACCGCACCATGGCGGATCATCTCGCCCCAGCGCGCGCGCTCCTCGGGCGCGGCCTCGATGACCAATTGCCGGATCAGCCTCTGGCGCGCGCTGGACACCTTGCCGCCGTGGGCGATGAGGGCGAAGCCGGGGAAGGGCGAGGTCTCGGCCAGCGCGATCAGGCCCAGCGAGGCATATTTCCTGCCGATGGCGGTCTTGGCGCTGCCGAGGTCGAACTCGCCGGCCGTCACCGCTTCGAGCACCGCGTCGTGCTTGTCGAGGTAGCGATAACGATTCTTTTCGATGTCCGCGCCGGCCTTGCGCAACAGGCCGCTGGCGGCGAGATAGCCGCAGGTGGACCGCGGCTGGGTCAGCGCGATCTTCTTGCCAGCGAGCCCTTTCAACGTAAGCTTCGCCTCGGCAGGAGCGAACAGCGCGCAGGTGTAGCTCGCGGAGCCGTCTTTTTCTTTGAAATGCACGAGCGGTACCGCGTGCGGCAAACGTTTCTTCAGCGTCACATAAGGCAAGGGGCCGAGATAGGCCAGATCGATTTCGCCACGGGTGAAGCGCTCGAGCAAATCTTCATAGCTGTCGGTGTAGGCGATGCGAATTTCAATGCCGAGCTTCGTCTCGAGGTAGCCGAGAAACGGCCGCCAGGCGGCGACGACCGCCTCCTGGTTTTCCATCGGCAAAGGTGCAAAGACCAGTGTCTGTGCCTTCAGCGATGGTGCGAAGACCAGCAGCCAACATGCCAGCAGATAGCGGCGCAATCGGTCAAACCAGCGGTTTGTCATGATGCTGCTCCCATAGACGTTCGAATTCGTTGCGTGCGGCGACGAACCCCTGCCGCGACGCCGGCAGGCGGTCGATCGCAGCGGCCTTGCCAGCCGACTCGAGCGCTGCGGCCGCCTCGGCCAGGCCGGCGAGGCCGAGATTGCCGGCCGCGCCTTTGATCTCATGGGCGGCGACAATGAGCCGGGCCATGCCCTCGGTTGGGGCGGCGGCGATTGCCGCCTCCAGGCGCGCGGCCATTGCGGGCAGATCGGCAGCGAACAGCTCGACGAGTTCGCGGGCGAGCGCCGCGTCGCCGCCGGTCACCTCGCTCAGGCGCGCGCGATCGAGCCAAGGGGTCGCGAATGATGACATCGTGGTGTCCTCCGGTGGTGGCGTCTTCTGGTTTGCCTGCCAGCGCGCGAGCGTCTTTTCCAGCCGCTCGCGGGTGATCGGCTTGGAAAGATAATCGTCCATGCCGGCGGCAAGACACCTCTCACGATCGCCTTCGAGCGCGTTGGCGGTCATTGCGATGATCGGCAGGTGGCCGCCCGTGTGCGCTTCGCGCTGCCGAATCGCCACGGTGGCGGCAAACCCGTCCATCTCCGGCATCTGGCAGTCCATCAGCACGAGATCGAACGACTCTCTCGCGCTGGCTTCGACCGCCTCGCGGCCATTGGCCGCGAGGCTGACCTGGTGGCCGAGCTTTTCCAGCATCGCCGCCGCGACGCGCTGATTGACGGCATTGTCCTCGACGAGCAGGATCGACAGGCCGGTGGAGGGCTGCACTTCTACGCTCTTCGCCGGCGTGGCAGCGGGCTGTGCCGCGCGTTGGCCCGATAGCGCGTCGACCAGGGCGTCATGCACCTGGGAGGGCTTCAACGGGGGTTCGATCAGGGTCAGCCCTTGTGCGGGGGTCAGCCCTTGTGCGGCGAGCGCCAGCCTCTTCTCGCGCGCTGCAGAGGACAGTGCGATGACGAGCGGCGTGCCGTCCTGCCAGCGCCGAATTTCCGTTGGCAAATCCATGCCATCGGTTTCGCACAGCAGGCGCAGATCGGGGGGCGTGCCGGCAAGATCGACACGCCAGGCGGCGAAGATTTGACGCCAGACACGCTCTTGCACCGCGTCGGCGCAGATGAGCTGGATGCGTTTGCCAGCGAGACTGGCCCGTTCCGGCGTTAGCTGGAGACGGGCCGTCTCTTCGGACGTTGCGACGTTCAGGGGCAGGACCAACTGGAAGGTCGTGCCTTCACCCGGCGTGCTCTCGAATGACAGATCCCCACCCATGCCCTGGGCGAGCCGCTTCGAGATGACAAGGCCCAGCCCCGTGCCGCCGAAACGGCGCGTCGTCGAGGCATCGGCCTGGGAAAAGGGTTTGAACAGCCGTTCCTGCGCTTCCGGCGCGATGCCGATGCCGGTATCGCGCACCGCGAACGCGATGAATTTCTCCCCCTTCCGTTCGAGTGGCCGGGCAATCAGTTCGATGCTGCCCCGCTCGGTGAACTTGACCGCGTTGCCGAGCAGGTTGAGCAGGGTCTGGCGGATGCGGTGGGCATCGCCGAGTATGACGGGCGGCAGCTCCGGCGCCCAGTGGCTCGCCAGCGTGACCGGCTTGCCTTTGAGACGCGGGGCGACGATGTCGACGACCGCTTCGAGCAGGGCGCGCAGATCGACGGGGACACGCTCGAATTCGATGCCGCCGGCTTCCAGCTTCGAATAGTCGAGGATGTCGTCGATCAGCGCCAGCAACGCATCGGCGGAAGCCTTGATGGTCTTCGCATAGCCTTGCTGCTCGTGGTCGAGCGTGGTGGTGAGCAGCAAATCCGTCATGCCGATCACGCCATTCAAGGGGGTACGGATTTCGTGGCTCATCACGGCGAGGAATTCGGCCTTGAGCCGTGCCACCTGCTCGGCGGCGGCGTGTGCGTCGATCAGCGCTTCGAGGCGCGCCTGCATCGCGGCAAGCCGGCGCATCACCTGGCTGATCTCGTCACGGCCGTCGATCGGGATCGGCTGACGGAAATCGCCTGCGGCGATACGGTCGAGATAGGCGCGGGTTTCTTCGAGCGGCTGCGCGATGGCGTGGATCAGGTGGCGTCTGCCCAGCCAGATGAGCAGCAGCGCGACGAACACGCCGGCGAGGGCGACGCTGCGGATGATTTGGCCGCGCGCCTCGGCGGCCTGGTGGTCGGCCTGGGCGTGCTGCACGAGTGCATCGGAGAGGGTTCTGCCCGCTGCCTGGGCCTCGGCGAAACGCGGGTTGAGCTGAGTGAGCAGGATCAGATTCGCCGTGTCGAAGCGGCCCGTGAGGAGCGCGGCGCGGGCGGGCTGCAGCCCTTCCTCGACATAAAGTTGACGGGCGCGGGCGAAGCGTGCCAGCTCATCCGATAGCTCCGTACCGGCAAGCTGCGCCGACAGTTCCCCGAACAACGCGTCGATGCGGGCCCGGTTGGCGAGGATCGCGTCGGTATGGGCCGTGAGCGGATGATCGTGCAGCCGATTGAAAGGGCTATCGGGATTGTGTTGCAGGGCGAGCATTGCCTGGCGGCTGTTTTCCCCCATGCGTTGCAGGATTTCGTCGATGCGGCGCGCGGCGGCCAGGTGTTGCTTTTGCATCCGTTCGAGATCGCGATTGGCGAGCCAGATGCCGAGATTGCCGACGATCGCGTCGCCGACCAGCATCGCGGCGAGGATCGCCATCACGATGGTGAGCCGTGCGCGGATCGACCAGCGCTTGCGCCAGGCAAGCCTCGCACCGGATAACATCCCGCCCTGCCAGAGCTTCGCATACAACTTTTCGGCTTCAGCGATCTGCGCCGGCGTCGCCGCATGGCGCACCGAGAGAAAGCCGGTGATCTCGCCCTGTTCGCGCACCGGCGCGATGAAGGCCTCGGCCCAGTAATGATCGCCGCTTTTTGCGCGGTTTTTGACGATGCCGCGCCATGGTCGGCCTCTGGCCAGGTTTTCCCACAAATCGGCAAAGACGGCTGGCGGCACGTCCGGGTGACGCACGATGTTGTGCGGCTGGCCGACGAGCTCCTCGCGGGCGTAGCCGGAAATCGCGCAAAAGGCGGTGTTGGCATCGGTGATGATGCCGCGCCGGTCGGTCCAGGAGACGATCGTGGCCTCCTCCGGCAGGGGGATTTCGCGACCGGTGACGGGCAGGTTTCTGCGCATGGCAATCAGCGGCGCGCCCCAGGCGGGAGAAGCCGGCACGCATGCAAAGGGGGGGGGCCCGGATGTGTCCTGCCATCGACATCGGGGGGCAGGCTTGCCTAAAGTCAGTACGGGCAGGCTATCGTTGGGTGGATGCCTGAGGCGCCGAGATTGCCGACGGCGATGTGGGGCGCCTTTCCGTGGCAGACATGAGGAAGGCGTATAGGGCTGGCGATCGGGTGGGTGTAAGCGCCCAAAGCCGGGCGTGGGCATTTCCATGGCTCGCTTGTCGGAAACCTCTCCTGTCCATTAACGGCATGTCCCTGCCAAAACTTTGGCATGACCGAGACCTCCCCATGACCCTTGGGTAGACGCGAGATGGCGAGCGCCTGCTTGCTGCTCGGTTTGGCCCCAGCAGGCAGGGCGGGGGAATAGGCTCAGCGTTCGCCTCGTTCGAGCCAGGCCTCTAGCGCTTCGGCCGGCATGGGGTGGGCGTAGTGCCAGCCCTGCAGGAGATCGACCCCCATTTCGCCGAGCAGTCGCGCCGTCGCGGCGTCTTCCACGCCCTCGGCCACGGTCTCGAGGCCGAGGCTCGCGGCGATGTCGACGATGGCCCGCAGCAGACGCGCGCCTTGGGGATCGCGGATGCGCCTGACGAAGGCGACGTCGATCTTCAGTTCGTGCACAGGCATCGCGTACAACTGCGACAGCGGGGAGTAGCCGGTGCCGAAATCGTCGATGGCGAGTCTGAACCCGGCGTCGCTCAGGCTCCGGAGGCATTCCGCGGCGTGCTCGACATCGAGCATGGCAACCGACTCGGTAATCTCCAGGGTGATTTGTTGTGGTGTAAGGCCGTGGGCCTCCACGTCCTCGAGCAGCTTGTCGGTGAAATAGGGCAGGAAGAGCTGGCGCTTGGAGAGATTGACCGACAATTGCAGGCCATGTCCCTTCCAGTTTTTTATGTCGTGTAGGGACTGGTGCCAGACCAGCTCGCCCAAGGGGCGGATCAAGCCCAGGTTCTCCGCCATGGGGATGAAGGTGGCCGGCGAGATCGAGCCCAACTCCGGGTCGAACCAGCGCGCCAGGGCCTCCACCCCGCGCACGGCGCCGCTCCTGGCCTCCACGATGGGCTGATAGTGGGCGAGAATGCGCTTGTCGCGCACTGCTTTGGCGAGCCGCTGCTAGATGTAGATGTCTTTCCGGCCTGCATCCTTGTGCATCATGTCGCAGTAGAGCTGCACCGTGTTGCGGCCCTGGGCCTTGCCATGGAACATCGCCCGGTCGGCATGGGCGAGCAGCACATCGGCGTCCTCGCTGTCATCGGGAAAGACCGCGATGCCGGCGCTGAAGGTGACGTTGAATTCCGTCTCTTCCACGCGCAGCGGCACCTCCGCGACGGCGCGCAGCTTGTCTGCCACCTCGCGGATGGCGACGAGGTTCGGCATGTCCGGCAGCAGCAGCACGAATTCGTCGCCGCCCCAGCGGGCCAGGGTGTCGCCGCTGCGCAGGGTGGTGCGCAGCCGCTGGGCGAAGGCCACCAGCAAGGCATCGCCCGTCTTGTGCCCCAGACTGTCGTTGACGTGCTTGAAGTGGTCGAGATCGACGAAGCCCAGGGCGACCTTGTGTTCGCTGCGCTGGGCGAGCCGCATGGCCATCTTCAGGCGGTCCTCGAGCAGCATCCGGTTGGGCAGATCGGTCAGCGCGTCGTGCAAGGCCATGTGCGTGATGCGCCGCTCCTGCAGATAGTGCTGGGTGATGTCGCGCGCCACGCCGCGCAGACAGTCGCCAGGCGGTGAACGGGCAAGCCGCAGCTCCAGCCAGCGCTCCGGACCGCCCGACGGTTGCATGCGCACGCGGGCGGTGGCCTGGTCTTTCTGCCCCTGGGCAAGGCTCGTGATGAGCTCGCGCAGCACGGTGGCGTCTTCCGGGTGCAGCAGCTCCGGCAATGGCCGGCCCACACCGTCCTCGGTGCCGCCGGCGAGCGCCCGCCAGGCGCGGCTCACCCGCTGCAGGCGGCCGGCGGCGTCCAGCTCCAGCACGACCTCCTCCAGAAGCTCCAGCGTTTGCTGATAAGCCGCCTGCTCTTGCTGTCGCAGCTCGGACTCAGCCATGAGCCGGTCCAGGGCCTGGGCCAGCAGACCGACCTCGTCCTGTTTCGCAGTCGCCTGGGCCAGCCGACGCGACCACTGCGCATCACGACGGAAGTGGTTCATGAAGCCGAGGGCGCCGGCGGCGAGGTCGTCGATGCGCCGGGCGATACCCAGTAGCCGCGGACCCAGGCCGAGCCACACGAGGGTCAGCAGCAGCAGGACCAGAGCGCTTAGGATGAAGAGCAGCTCCGGGGTGGCGAGCAGAGGTTCGAAGGGACGGCGCACCACGAGTAGCGGACCTTCCGCATCGCCGTCGAGCGACAGGGGCAGGGTCACCTGCAGGTGGCCGCCCGGGCGCGGCCGCGGTGGGGTGAGATCCAGGGCGTGCTGCAGACCTTCCTCGCCCCTGGAGCTAGCCACGATGCGCCCGTCGGCAACCAGATAGACGGTGTCCATGCGGCGTGCCAGGCGCTTCAGCCAGCCATGGTCGAGCGCCGTGGCGTAGACCGCCGTGCCATGCCCCTCGGCACCCAGCCACAGCGGGGTGTGGGTGATGGCATAGACCTGGGATGCGTCCTGGCAAAGCCCCTGCAGCAACAGCTCGGGCAGACCATCGATGGCGGACTGGGTGCGATCCAACCCCTCCTGCAGTAGGGCCTGGCAGCCCAGGGCGAAGAAAGGCAGTCCATCCGGGCCGACCAGTAGCAGGCCGTTGAAATACTGGTATTCGCCCTGATTGGTGAAAAACGCGGTCAGCCGGGTATGGCGCTGCCGTGGTGGCAGCGCGCCCAAGCGGAGGAACTCCAGGTCGGCGCGCAGGCGCCGGGCGGCGCGCAGCCGTTCCTCGCGCGCTTCGGCGAGTTTCTGGCGGTAGTGCGCCTGGGCCTCGTCGGCGATGCGCTCGGCGTGGGCGTCGAGCACGCCCTCCCATGCCACCCAGGCAATGGTGCCGCCGGCGAGCGCCGCACCCAGCCCGACGTAGAGCAACAGGCGGTTGAGCTGCGCGAGCAGGGAGGTCGTGCGCATGCTCACCGATCGCGCAGGCCGGCAAAGCGCGTCTCGACCATGCTGTCGAAGGCGAACCGGGCCGCGGGGCTGCCGGGCGCCGCGGTGGCACGATAAAAGTCCTCGGCGGTGCGCAACTGCTCGCGCGTGAAGGCGCCATCCGGACTATAGACCGCTTTGTGTCGGCGCAACACGCCAAGCAGCGTATCGCGCTGTTTGGCGTCCTCGATCCCCAGCCGCGCGACGATCTCCTCCGGCGTGTGGCTGGCGATCCACCGCAGGGTGCGGCGCAGCACGCGCACCATGCGCTCGGCCTTGTTGGCAGAGCGCTCGAGGACGTCCCTGCGCGTGGCGAGCTGGGCATTGGCGAACAGACCACCCAAGGCGCGACGGCAGGCCTCCAGGTCATGCAGATCGAGCAGGGTGTAGGCCTTGCCGGTCGCGACCAGCTGGCTGGTGAAGGGCTCATCCCCCATCAGGGCATCCGCCAGTCCCTCGTCGAAGACCGCCATCTGGCTCTCCAGGCTCTGCCCGGCCGGGACGAAGTGCACCTGGCCTAGGTCCACGCCCGCGCGCTCGAGTACGTATTCCGCCAGCAGGCGCGAGGTGGAACGCGCGGTCGCGCTCGGGCTGTTGACACCGATCACACGTCCGCGCAGATCGGCGACCCGTTTGATTTGGCCCTTGAGCTCGGCGCGCACCAGCAAGGTGAAGGTCGGCACCCGGTTGACCATGGCGATGGAGACCACCGGCTCACCCTGGAGTTTGAGCTCGGCCAGGGCGGGCATGCCGGCCACGGCGAAGTCGGCGTTTTTCTCCAGCATGTCCCTGTAGGCCAGCGGGCCGCCACCGAAATAGCGCACCGACAGCTCCACCCCCTCGGCGGCATCGGCGCCGATTTTTTTGATCAGGTCGACCGGCAGGTGCGAGAGGTTGCCCGGGCCGGCCGTGGCCAGCGTGATGCGGATGGGCGGCTGGGCGGCCTCGGCCAGGCCGATGGCGACGAACAGGCTCAGTATCAGCGATAGGACGGCGTCGAATCGAAACATGGATTTCCCCCATTCTCCTGTTGGCACCTTTGTCAACTGCCGGCTGACAGTGTCGCGACGCAGGGCGCTGACTGCCCGTCAACGGCAGCAGCAGCGGTCGCCGACGACGGCAGACGTCGCCAATTGGCATATTCTAGGGCTTACCTGCTGGATCGTCAGCGCAAGCCCCTGCCGATGACCGTCAGCCGATGACGCCGCCACTGACCCAGAAGTCATGCCCCTTGTCGAGGAATTCATCCACCGGCACATAGTGCGAGCCGTCGCAGGAGAAGGTGAGCCCCACCACGCCGTTGAAGATGTTGAGCGTGCCGGTGCGCAGGTAGAGCATCTCGTCCATCAAGCGCAGCTCGCGCAGCCCCATGAGCACGGGCCGGATCTGTTCGGCCTGGACCGCGGCATCGAGGGGGTAGGGACGCAGGGGATAGGCCAGGCAGATGTCCGGATCGGTCAGGGCCTGGATGTCGAGCAGGCGATAGCGGTAGGGGTCGTCCAGCACCCACAGCACCGCCCGGCTGGAGGAGAAGTGCAGCATGACGTGATAGACGCCGCGCTGGGTCAAGAGCTCCTCTACCACCGACAGCACGGTGTCGATGTTGCGGTCCATCTCGCTCTCCACCCGGGTCTGGTGAAAGACCAGGCCGCGGATGGCGGGGTCGCCCTTGATCTGCCGCCAGTAGACCGGCTCCTCGTAGAGCCTGCGGGTGATGGGCAGGTCGCGCAAGTCGAAGTCCGCCCCGACGAAACCGAGCACCCGCCAGTCGGTGCCGCGCACGAGCTGGATGGCGGTGAGCGAGGGTCGCTGTGCGCGCAGGCTGATGTAGGCATGGGAGAGGACGAAGCCGTCGGCCGGCACCACCTCGCGCATGTACGGGCGCTGCGAGCGGTCGCGGCCGTAGTCCTTGGGGTGGATGCCGTCCTTGTCGACGTTGCTGCTTACCTGGATGCCATCGGTGTTCAAGGCATAGAGGTATTTGCAGCCGGGGATCAGCGCGAACGCCTCCATCAAGGCCCGGTCCAAGGCCTCGCGGTCATGCCAGGCATAGCTGGCCAGCTCGGCCGCCTTCTGCAGCGGGCCGATCAGCATCACGCGCAGCGCCTTGCGCTGCTGGGCGATGGCTTCCTGGAGGGTGACTTCCGGCGGGTGCATGGCCTTCTCATACAATGGGATGGCTCAGTATAGCAACGCCGCCGTTACACACTCAGCACGGCCTATTGCAACCGCTGGCCGTGCTCGCGGGTGGCATGGAAGCCGACCCCGGGCCACTTCTCCATGGTGAGCTCCAGGTTGTGGCGGTTGCTGGCGAGATAGACCGGGTTGCCGTCCACGTCCAAGGCCAGGCGGTTGGCCAGTTCGCGCTCGAACTGGCGGCGGGTGGCATCGTCCGGGAAGGTGAGCCAGCGGGCGGTGTGGATGTCGGACGGGGCGTAGAGCGCCTCGGCCTTGTACTCGGTCTCGAGCCGCTGCGCCACCACCTCGAACTGCAGCTGCCCCACCGCCCCCAGCAGCATGTGGCCGCCGGCCACCTGCTCGAAGACCTGGATGGCGCCCTCCTCGCCCAGCTCCTTGAGCCCCTGCCGGAGCTGTTTGGATTTGAGGGGGTCCTTGGGGCGCACGATGCGGAATTCCTCCGGCGCGAAATGGGGGATGCCCTTGAACGCGAGCGCCTCCCCCTCGGTCAGCGTGTCGCCGATCTGCAGCTGGCCGTGATTGTGGATGCCGATGATGTCGCCGGCCACCGCGTCCTCCCTGTGCAGGCGCTCGTTGGCCATGAAGATGAGCGCATTGCCGAGCTTCATCTCGCGCATGAGGCGCAGGTGCTGCACCTTCATGCCGGCGGTGTAGCGGCCCGAGCAGACGCGGCAGAAGGCGATGCGGTCGCGGTGCTTGGGGTCCATGTTGGCCTGGATCTTGAACACGAAACCGGTGAAGGCGGGCTCCGTCGGCTCGACCCGTCGCACGCCGGCATCGCGCGGCTGCGGCGGCGGGGCCCATTCGACCAGGGCCTGCAGGATCTCGCGCACGCCGAAGTTGTTGATCGCCGAGCCGAAGAACACGGGGCTCTGGCGGCCGGCCAGGAAGGCGGTGATGTCGAACGGGTGACTGGCGGCCCGGATCAGCTCGACGTCCTCGCGCAGCGGACCGATCTCCATGGGGAAGCGCGCGTCGAGCCTGGGGTTGGTGAGCCCTTCGATCAGCTCCACTTCGCCGCCCGCGTGCGCCTCGCCTGGGGTGAACAGCAGGGTCTCATCGTGCAGCAGGTGATAGACGCCGCGGAAGGATTTGGCGCTGCCGATGGGCCAGGTCACCGGCGCGCAGTCGATGTTGAGCACCGACTCGATCTCCTCGACGAGCGCCACCGGGGGACGTACCTCGCGGTCCAGCTTGTTGACGAAGGTGATGATGGGGGTGTTGCGCAGGCGGCAGACCTCCAGCAGCTTGATGGTCTGCGCCTCCACGCCCTTGGCCGCGTCGATCACCATCACCGCCGCGTCGACGGCGGTGAGCACGCGGTAGGTGTCCTCGGAGAAGTCCTGGTGGCCGGGGGTGTCGAGCAGGTTGATCATGTGTCCGGCGTACTCGAACTGCATCACCGAGCTGGTGACCGAGATGCCGCGGCTCTTCTCCACCTCCATCCAGTCCGAGGTGGCATGACGCGCGGATTTGCGCGCCTTGACCGTGCCGGCCATCTGGATGGCGCCGCCGAAGAGCAGCAGCTTCTCGGTGAGCGTGGTCTTGCCCGCGTCCGGGTGGGAGATGATGGCGAAGGTGCGCCGGCGCTGCACGTCGCGCAGCAGGTCGGCAGGGTAGGGTACGTTCATGGATGTGGTGACACGTCCGTGTCACTGACAAAAGATTTGAATGGTAGCTCCAATCAGGCGCCTATCGCCGTCTGATCGGCGAGAGGATGATCACACCACATCCGCCTTCGGGCCGTCGCTAGGTGCCGACCAGGTCTGTGAGAGATGATCCGCATCGTTCGCCGGCTCATCACTCACGCTTCCTGCCTTCCTCGTACAGGGAGGGCGTGACCCGTGCGTGGGCGAGGAACTCGCGCAGGTGTTTCACGTCCTGGCGCCCGAGGACGTTGCTGTGGTGGGGATGATGCAGGAAACCCTGGTGTCCGTTGAGGACGACGCGAAAACGCGCCCCGTGGGCGGGCTCGACCGTGGCGCCCAGATGGGCGAGGAGGGATTCGACCTCACGCCAGTGGATGTTGCCGCTGATGGGATCCTGGAAGATGGTGCGCAGCAGGCTCTCGTGCTTGTGACTCATGACGTGCGGCGGTACGGGCGGTGTAAGTTTTTCATTCTAATCGCAGTGCGCACGCCCTGCAGCAGTCGGCCGGCGGGTCGCCGCTCGGGACGACTGCATGCCGCCGACGCTGTTCAACCGGTGGCAGCATTCTGCGCCGGAGGGGGGCGCACCGGTCGGAACAGCCTGCCGCCCGCCTGCAGGAAGCGGATGAAGAACTCGAACAACACCAGACGGGTGGTCTGCACGAACACCACCAGCCCTTCCAGGACCACGCTGAAGGCATTGCCCGCCAACACCACCAGCAGCCAGGCGAGGGGATGCTCTACCGCATCGGCCAGGGTCATGATGGCGTGGGACAGGGCGGCGTGGGCGAGGGCGAAGGCACCCACGCGCAGAAAGGACAGGGTGTTCATCACCAGCTCGAAGACGCTCAGCAGCAACTGGCCGGCGGCCGCGAGCAGAGTCATGGCACGTCGTCCGCCCGGGGCAAGCCACAGGTTGCCGGCGATGTAATGGATCAGCGCCAGAGCGGTCAGACCCAGGGTCTCCGGCCGGAAGGGTGCGAGCAGCAGCGACACGTAGAGCAGCAGCACGGCCGCCTCCACCGCCAGCCAGGTGCGCAATTCCCCGCGCCAGTGCGCCTCGATGCCGGCGAAGACGAGCCCCAGCAGCATGAGTAAGACCCCGAACACCAGCGGCACCGCGAGCACGGTCATGGGGTCGTCCAGGGGACTGAGCCACAGCGCCGGGATTACCGCCTCGAACCCGAACACCTCCCCGAACAGCACGCCGAAGGCCATGGCCGACACGCCGCAGGGCAGCAGGAAGCGGATCTGCGGCCAGCGGCGCGAGAAGACGAGGGCGAACAGCGCCAGGAGGAGGCCGTGGCCGACGTCCGGAAACATGTAGCCGAACAGCAGCGGCACCACCAGGGCGAGAACGCCGGTCGGGTCCACCTCCTCCCGCCCGGGCGTGCCCCACATCAGCAGCAGGGGGCGGAAGGGTTGTGCCCACCAGCTCTGCAGGGTGGCGACCGGCGGGGCCGCCTTCGCTGGCGGCTCGGGGAAACGCACGATCACGCGGATGCCGGCCTCCCACAGGGCACGCTGGAGCGATTCGGGATCCTCCGCCGTGGTCCAGCCGGTGACGTGACACAACTCCCGCTCGGTCAGGTAACCGGCGGCGTGGTCCAGGTACCAGGCCAGGGTGTCGATGTTGGCGCAGGCCGCAGCGATGTCGGGATCGGCGCGCAGCCGCGCGAGTTCCGCCTCGCGCTCGGCGATCTCCCGCTCGATCGCCGCCATGTGCTCGGCCACCTGTTGCCGCTGCTGGCCAGACGCCTGCGACAGCCAGGCCGGGATGCCCACCTGCTCGCAGCCCTCGTCCAGCATCATCCGGCGGATGACGGCGCGCTGGTCGGGCAGCCCCACCAGGAAGGGGAAGTCGTGACGCGGCCCGTGCACCACCACCTTGACCAGTGAGGTGAGCTCGTGTCCCGGCCCGCAGCAGCCTTTGGGGCAGGCGAACAGACGCTTGCACAGAAAGCGGGTGTGCCGGAACACCCCCTCGAGGTCCAGCCCCTCGCGCTGCATGGCTTCCAGCGCCTCGTCCAGCAGCAGCAGATGGTCCCGGTCGGCCTTGAGCTCGGCCACGTGTTCGTTGAGATAGTCCACCCGCGCACTCCACAGCCGCAGCCGATGCAGGGCCTGGTTGGCGAGCCGCACCGGGCTACCCGTCAGGGCGGTGGGCCGCTGGCTGCCGGCGGGCAGGTCCTCTTCATGCGCGGCGGCCAGTTCCCGGAAACGCTGCACGAAGTAGCGCAGCTTGCCGGTATCCACCCGATCGGGCATGCGCGTGTCGGTCTCCAGCTCGACCACACCCGTGCGCGCCAGCACCGCCGTGGCGAGCACGGTCTGCTCGTGCGGGACATAGGTTTCGAACCAGCGGGCCTGGGTGGGGCGTAGGCGCATCGGGGCAGGGGGCATGCAGGCGTAATTTCATGATAGTTGCCGGGCACCCTGCGCACGGGCCCCGAGAACGAAAAAGGGCCGCGCGCGGCGGCCCTCGTTGCCCGGACGGCGTCGCTCAGGCGTAGTTCGCCTCGGCGAAGGACCAGTTGACCAGATGTTCCAGGAAGGTCTCGACGAACTTCGGCCGCAGGTTGCGATAGTCGATGTAATAGGCGTGCTCCCACACGTCCACGGTGAGCAGCGGCTTGTCGGCGGTGGTCAGCGGGGTGCCGGCGTTGCTGGTGTTGACGATGTCCACGGAGCCGTCGGGCTTTTTCACCAGCCAGGTCCAGCCGGAGCCGAAATTGCCCACGGCGCTGGCCTGGAAGGCCTTCTTGAATTCATCGAACGAGCCCCACTTCTTGTTGATGGCATCGAGCAGGGCGCCGGAGGGGGCGCCACCGCCGTTGGGCTGCATGCAGTTCCAGAAGAAGCTGTGATTCCAGACCTGAGCTGCGTTGTTGAAGATGCCGCCGGCCGGGGCGGTGCGGATGATGTCCTCGAGGGACTTGTTCTCGTACTCAGTGCCCTTGATCAGGTTGTTGAGATTGGTCACATAGGCCTGATGGTGCTTGCCGTAGTGATAATCGAAGGTCTCGGCGCTCATGTGCGGGGCGAGGGCATCCTTGGCGTAGGGGAGGGGGGGAAGCTGGTGTTCCATGTCGTTTCTCCTGATGGGTTGCGCGGAAAACGGCACGATTTTACGGGCAGGACAGCGTTGGGGGCAATGGTTGACTGAAACCGTAAACTATTCGCCCTCCGCGGATCCCTCGCCGCCAGGGCGTGGCGGGCGATGGGGGGCATGCGCGGCATCATGACCGCCGGGGCCGGCAAGATCGGCCTGGCTCGGGCGGCAACCCTGCATGGGCCGCCACGGGCTGGCATCCGCTGGGACGGTAGCCGGGGGCCGCCTAGGAGCCTGTCGGACTTGAGACTGATCTACTGCGCCGGTGGGAAGAGCGGTCCATTTTCCCCCGATTTCTCGTTGCATAGGCCCACTATGCGCCTCGAAATCGTGAAAAACTGTCCTCGCTCTCCCACCCGGCTCGCTACGATCGCTCAAGTCCGACAGGCTCCTAGGTCAGGGCGCGATCTCCATGACCGCGTTCGGCATCTCGCCGTGCAGCTCCGGTGCGTACATCGCCTCGACGCGCGTGGGCGGCAGCCGGAAGGCGCCGTCATTGGCGAGCCGCAGCGTGTACTCCAGGCTGTGCGAGCCGCGTGGCAGATACTCGAAATAGGCGCGATAGCCCTCGTGCCGACGCTCCTCCCACGCCGGCCAGGCACGGCTGCGCGGGTCCGCCTCGCGCGCGGACGGGGCGACGTCGCGCTCGAGGCCGCAGGCCAGGATGACGGACCCGGCCGGGATGGGGTCCTCCACCACCACCCAGCCCATGTCGGCCTGCGCGTCGATCGTCAGGCGCACGCGCAGCACATCGCCGCGGCTCAAGCGATCGGGCCGGCGGCGCTCCAGCGCCTGCACCTCGCGGCTGACGCGATAGCCGCGCTGCACCGCATCCCCGAGCGGCACGGCGGCCAGGATGGAAAGCGTGACATAAGGTTGCCCCGCGCCCTGGTGCATGAGCTTGAGGACGGCATCGTCCGCCGGCAGGGGATAGAAGGCGGTGGCCCCGCGCGGGGTGGCCTGCCAGTCGACGAGACGACCGTCGAGACCGAGCCAGGTGTAACTGCGGCCGTTGGGGCGCACCGCCTCGTAGAGCCGGCTGTAGCGCTCCAGGGCCAGCGCCCCCCAGGCGTTGGCCGTGGTGCTGTTCCAGTGGCCGCGCGACTGGCGGGCGAGGATGCCCAGCACCAGCGCCGGCACCTGCGCCTGCCATTGCGGCAGCGCCATGACCGCGAGCAGGATGCGCACGGCGCTGGTATCGGGTGAGGCGAGCAGCCACCAGAACTGCTCCTGGGCCTCGCGGCCGAAGGTGAGCCGCCGTCCGATGTAGTACAGGCGTGCCCGCAACACGGCCTGGGCCGCGTCGAGCCGGGCATCGCGGCCGGGCAGCGCGGGGCTGTGCCGGAGCAGGTCGATCCAGTCGACCAGGGCGGCGGTGGGCCAGGACTCGGGCGCCGGCTTCACGGTGGCGACCAGCGCCGGCGTGGCCCGGCCATGGCGGGCCAGGGCCTGCAGCGCGTTCAGGCGCAGGACGAGCCGGGCGCGGTCGTCCAGCCAGGGTCGCGCCGGCGTCTCCAGCCGGCCGGCGACGTAGTCCTCCAGCGCCCCCAGCATGCGGGCATGGGCCTCGGGCGGCAGGGGCCAGCCGGCGGCATGGGCGATGGCCAGGATATGGGCGGTGAGGGCCACGTCGCCGTGCGCGGCGCCCGGGAAGAAGCGGGCCAGGCCGGAGGCGTCGAGCTGTGCCGGCAGCGCCTGCATGAGGGCATCCCAGGCCGCGCGGTTCTGCAGGGCGACCGCCTGCGAGACCTTCTGCTCCAAGCCGGTGTAGGGGGAGTCCCGCATGTGGTCGCGCAGCGTCCCCTGTCCGTCGGTCAGGCTGGCCGCCAGGGTCGCCCTTACCTCGCCGCGCAGGGCGCCCTCGGGCGGCACCACGGTGAGATCCATCAGCCTGTCGAGCCGGTAGAGGGCGGAGGACTGCAAGCGTACCGGCAGGACGGGCTCGACGCGCTGCACGGCCGTCAGGCTGGCGAGCGCCTGTCCGCCGACCTCGCGTGCCAGAACCGTCCACGCCAGCCGGGCGGCGTCCTCCGGCACGGCGAGCGCGAAGCCGACCTCCTTGGCCTCACCGGCGGCCAGCTCGACGCTGTGCCGCAGCGGCTCGCCGGACAGGGCGGAGTGGCTGGCGACCACCTCCAGGCGCATGGCGCGGTCGCTGCCGTTGCGCAACGCGAAATAGGCGGTCAGCCGGTCGCCTTGGCGCAGCACGGGCATGAGGCCGGAGACGATCTGCAGCTCAGGGGTGTTGGCGTTGCCACTGTGTAGCTGGGTGGCCGGGTCGCTGTCCCCGGTCCGCGCCGCCACCCCGCGCGCCGCCACCTGCTGCGGGCTGTGGCGGGAGAACGACGCCGCGGATTCCGGCCGCTCGGCCAGGGTGATGCGGGAGGTCGAGGTCCCGCCCGGCACAGCGGCCGCATGTGGCTCGGCCGGCGGTGGCCAAGCGACGACGCCCGCCGTCCAGGCGTGCGTGGCGTACAGCAGCGGGACGAGGATGCACGGGCGCAAGTAGGGTCGCATGACGTGTCCGCAATCGGGTTTCCTGACGCATTCTGGCACGGATACCGGCCATGTGCTGCGCGAGTCCACCCGCTTCAGGCGCGTGTCGGCCCGCTCTCCTCCGGCGGTCGCAGGCGGCGAAAGGAGATCCACAGCATGCCGTCGTAGGCGATCTTCATGGCCGCGCCGACCACGAGGGGCGAACCCAGGGTGACGAACTGCATGACCAGCCCGGCGAAGGCCGGGCCCGCCGACCAGCCGCCGAGGCGGACCAGATGGGTGACGCCGGCGGCGAAGGTGCGCGCCTCGGCGGGGACCATGGCCATGACGTAGGATTGGCGGGCAGGCACGTCCATCTCCACCAGGCCCTCGCGCAGGAGAAAGAGGATGGCGGCGGTGGCGAAGTCCGGGGCGATGGGCACCGTCATCAGGATCAGGCTGGAGGGGATGTGGGTGAAGACCATGGTGTTCACCAGGCCGATACGCCGGGCCAGCCAGGCGGCGGCTAGGTGCGACAGGGCGTTGAGGGCGCGGGCGATTACGAACAGGGTGGCGATGGCGGTGTCCGTGGCGCCGAAGCGGGTGTGGAAGTAGTAGGTGAGCAGGGCCGAGCCGAGGAAGCCGCCAGCCAGGGAGTCGAGGGCGAACAGGGCGGAGATGCGGGCGAGCCGCCGGCGCGACTCGTGACCGAGCGGCGTGCGCGTCGGACGCGCCGGTGCCTCCATCGCGGGGCTCAGCCGTGGCACGAGGGCGGCCTGGAGGAGGTGGAGCAGGGCATACAGGGCGAGGGTGACCTGGAAGCCGGTCATCCTGTCCAGACCAACCGTGCTGAGCCACTCGGGCAAGGCGGCGAGCAGGGCGCCGAGGCCGTGGCCCAGGTCCTGCAGCAGGTTGTACCAGGCAAAGGCCCGGGTGCGCCCGGCGTCGTCGGTCGTGGCGGGCAGCATGGCCTGCTCCAGCACCAGGGCGGCGCCGCGGTCGCGGCCCTGACCGTTCAACATGCCCACGCAGGCGACCGCCAGGACTGCGCCCACGGTATCGAACAGCAGCGCGCCGACCCCGCCCGCGGCGGAGAGCAGGGCCAGGCCGAGGAGGCTGCGCCGCCGCCCCAGGCGGTCGGCCGCGAGCATGACGGCCAGCACCGCCACGGTGGCCCCCGCCAGACCGGCGCTCACCGTCAGGCCGATCTCGGCAGGGCTGAAGGCGAGCCGGGCGAGGTACAGGCCGATCAGCACGCCCATGAGGCCGGTGGCCAGGGCACGCAGGAAGGAGGTGAGGTAGAGCAGGCGGCGGTCGTGCATGGCCCGATCATCGCCCCTGGGGCGCGGGGCGTACAGCCCTC
Source organism: Hydrogenophilales bacterium (assembly GCA_037445185.1). Taxonomy (GTDB): domain Bacteria; phylum Pseudomonadota; class Gammaproteobacteria; order Burkholderiales; family Thiobacillaceae; genus JANWZL01. The sequence goes on from JBBIKZ010000003.1 coordinate 20,745, forward strand.
CGGGCGGCGGCTGTACGCTGCGCCGGTCATGGGCTATAAAGCGGGCACCGTCCCTCGCCGCTACCGCCATGCGCGATTTCTACGCCGTCATCCCCGCCCGCTATGCCTCGACCCGGCTGCCCGGCAAGCCCTTGGCGGACATCGCCGGCAAGCCCATGGTCGTGCGGGTCGCCGAGCGGGCGGCCATGAGCGGGGCGCGCGAGGTCTGGGTGGCGACCGACCACGCGGCGGTGGCCGAGGCCGTGCGGGCGCATGGCTATCGGGTCGCGCTGACCTCGCCCGCGTGTGCCTCGGGTACGGACCGGCTGGCGGAGGTCGCCGGGCAACGGGGGTGGCCGGACGACGCGGTGGTGGTCAACGTCCAGGGCGACGAGCCCCTGATCGACCCGGAACTGGTCCGGCGCACGGCCGAGCTGCTGCACGCGCGCGGGGAGGCCGCGATGACCACCGTCTGCCATCGGCTGCATGACGTCCAGGAGGTATTCAACCCCAACGTGGTGAAGGTGGTGCTCGATGCGCAGGGGGGGGCCCTCTATTTCTCCCGCGCGCCCATCCCCTGGGCACGGGACGCCTACCCCGCCGACTTTACCCTCCCCCCCGCGCTGCCGGACGGTCTGCCCGTCTACCGCCACGTCGGTCTGTACGCCTATCGGGCGGGCTTTCTCAAGGCCTACCCCAAGCTCAGCCAGCCGCCCCTAGAGGCGTACGAGGCCCTGGAGCAGTTGCGTGCCCTCTGGCACGGTCACCGCATCGCCGTCCTCATCACCGACCAGCCCAGTCCGCCCGGCGTGGACACCGAGGCAGACCTGGCGGTGGTGCGCCAACGCTATGCCCGGCAGCCGACGACCACGTGACGCAGACGAGTGCATGTCGGGACGAGGGTCGGACGCGGATCGGCCTTCAGGCCGACGCTCTCCGCAACATGCCCCGCCCACCCCTCGGTAACACCGCATGCACGACAGGACCGAGGACGATGCTCAACCGATTGCACCCTTCAGGGGGCAGGGTTCATTAATGAACCCGTATATGCCAATAACCTGGATTTATAAGCAAATACAAAAAATTAACTGTCAATGGGCGGCGGGGTTGAATACCCTACTGGTCGCTTGAGGTTTTACATCCCACCAACCCCATCCCGGCACACGGGAACAGCATCAAGAGGTCATCCATGCGTTTGATCCTACTCGGCGGCCCCGGCGCGGGCAAAGGCACCCAGGCCAACTACATCAAGGAGCGCTACGGCATTCCCCAGATCTCCACCGGGGACATGCTGCGCGCCCACGTCAAGGCCGGCACCGAGCTGGGCATGAAGGCGAAGGCGATCATGGATGCGGGTGGGCTGGTCTCCGACGACATCATCATCGGCATGGTCAAGGAGCGCCTCGAGGAAGAGGACTGCAAGGCCGGCTATCTGTTCGACGGCTTCCCACGCACCATTCCCCAGGCCGAGGCACTGAAGGCGGCCGGTGTGCCACTGGACGCCGTGGTCGAGATCGACGTGCCGGACGAGGAGATCATCAAGCGCATGTCCGGCCGCCGCGTGCACGTGGCCTCCGGCCGCACCTATCACGTGGTCTTCAACCCGCCCAAGGTGCCGGGCAAGGACGACGTCACCGGCGAGGACCTGATCCAGCGCGACGACGACAAGGAGGAGACGGTGAAGAAGCGCCTGGACGTCTACCACGCCCAGACCGAGCCCCTGGTCAAGTACTACGCCGACTGGGCCGCCACCGGCGACCCGGCCGCCCCCAAATACTTCAAGATCAACGGTGTCGGCTCGGTGGACAGCATCACCAGCGCCATCTTCGCCGCCCTGGATTCGGTCAGGAAATAGACATCCGTTGCCTGCCATGAGCATCCCAGGCTTTGGCGCATCCGACCTCGCCCTGGTACAGGCCACGCTGAAGGAGCGTTTCGGTCACGACGTGGAGGTCCAGGAGGTCGAGACCGAGGTGCGTCTGTCCCCCGCCGACCGCGAACTCACGCTCTGCCCGGCCCTGTTCTGGAAGGCCGAGGACTGCGCCTTCGTCGTCGCCAAGGCCGGACCGGCGGGCTATCGGGCCATGTTCTATTACTCGGTCAAGGACCGTTACGGCACCGGGCGGGAGGAATACGACAACCTGGGCGACTGTGTCATCACCCTGCTCAAGGTGCAGGAAGAGGTGGGACGGCAGCGTGCCCAAGAGATGGGCCAGACCTGAAGGGACGAAGCGCGGCGGATGTCGCGTTTTTTTGTATACACATCGAGGAGAAAGACTGCATGGCCAAGGAAAAGAACGCGTTCTACGCCCAATCGGGCGGCGTGACCGCCGTCATCAACGCCTCCGCCTGCGGGGTGATCGAGGCTTGCCGCAAGCATTCCGACGTGATCGGCAAGGTCTATGCCGGCCGCAACGGCATCATCGGCGCGCTGACCGAGGACCTGATCGACACCAGCAAGGAGAGCGACGCGGCCATCGCGGCGCTGCGCTACACCCCCTCCGGCGCCTTCGGCTCCTGCCGCTACAAGCTGAAGTCCCTGGAGGCCAACAAGCGCGAGTACGAGCGCCTGATCGAGGTGTTCCGCGCGCACAACATCGGCTACTTCTTCTACAACGGCGGCGGCGACTCCGCCGACACCTGCTTCAAGGTCTCCCAGCTCTCGGAGGCCATGGGCTACCCCATCCAGGCCATCCACGTGCCCAAGACGGTGGACAACGACCTGCCGATCACCGACAACTGCCCCGGCTTCGGCTCGGTGGCCAAGTACATCGCCGTCTCCACCCTGGAGGCCTCCTTCGACGTGCGCTCCATGGCCAAGACCTCGACCAAGGTGTTCGTCATCGAGGTCATGGGCCGGCACGCCGGCTGGATCGCCGCCGCCGGCGGGCTGGTGGCCGACCAGGGCATCCCGGTGGTCATCCTCTTCCCCGAGATCGAATTCGACCAGCAGAAATTCCTCGCCAAGGTCGACGCCTACGTCAAGGAGTACGGCTACTGCACCGTCGTCGTGTCCGAGGGTTGCCATTATCCGGACGGCAAGTTCCTCGCCGAGCAGGGCACCCGTGACGCCTTCGGCCACGCCCAGCTCGGCGGCGCCGCGCCGGTGGTGGCGAACATGATCAAGGACAACCTCGGCCACAAATTCCACTGGGCGGTGGCCGACTACCTGCAGCGCGCCGCGCGCCACATCGCCTCCAAGACCGATGTGAAGCAGGCCTACGAACTGGGCAAGAAGGCGGTCGAGCTGGCGGTCAAGGGCCACAACTCGGTCATGCCCACCGTCGAACGCATCTCCGATGCGCCCTACAAGTACCGGATAGGCGTGGCCCCCCTGTCCAAGGTCGCCAACGTGGAGAAGTTCATGCCGCGCGACTTCATCAGCAAGGACGGCTTCGGCATCACCGAGAAGTGCAAGCGCTATCTGACCCCGCTGATCCAGGGAGAGGACTATCCCAAGTACGCGAACGGGCTGCCGGTGTATGTGACGCTGAAGAACGTGGCGGTGGCGAAGACACTGCCCGAGTTCACGTTGTGATCCCGGTAAGACGCGAGTCGGGTAGGGGTGCGGGATAGCCCCCAAGCGCCCCGCACAGCTTACCTCGCATGGTCCTGACATGACCCTCGACCGCGCGCGCCAGCTCCTCAAGGTCCAGGCCGATTTCGGCGGCTTCTACAACGCCAATTCGGCCAAGCTGATCCTGTCCGAGGTGCAGCGCGAACACGGTCAGGCGGCGGTGGATGGTCTGATCCTCGAGCTGGGCCTGGACCGCATCTTCGGCTTCGAGCCCGGCACCCGCTTCGAGGGTGGCCTGGCCATAGGCAAGCCCGACCTGTGAAATGATTTTTTTATGTGTAAATAGTATAAGCGTATCCTAATATAACTATCGTCTGTGCTTTTCAGGCATACGGTGTGCGAGTCGTCGCGATGGCGGCGTGTGGTTTGACAGACCCAGTGAAGGAGAAGAAGCGATGAGTGAAGGACTGATGTTCGCCCTCGTGGCGGGGGTGTTGGCCCTGGTGTACGGGGTCCTGTCCATCAAGTGGATCCTCGGGTTGCCGACCGGCAATGAGCGCATGCGTGCCATTGCCGCGGCGGTGCAGGAGGGGGCCCAGGCCTATCTCAAGCGCCAGTACACCACCATCGGCATGGTGGGCGTGGTCCTGTTCGTGCTGCTGGCGGTCTTCCTCAGCCTGCCCACCGCCATCGGCTTCGCCATCGGCGCCATCCTCTCGGGTGCGGCCGGCTTCATCGGCATGAACGTGTCGGTACGCGCCAACGTGCGCACCGCCCAGGCCGCGCACGATGGCCTCAACGCGGCGCTCAACGTGGCCTTCAAGGGCGGCGCGGTCACCGGCCTCCTGGTCGTCGGTCTGGGCCTGCTGGGGGTGGCAGGTTATTACGCCGTCCTCAACGCCATGGGCCTCACCACCGACGACGCGATCCATGCGCTGGTCGGCCTGGGTTTCGGCGGCTCGCTGATCTCCATCTTCGCGCGTCTCGGCGGCGGCATCTTCACCAAGGGGGCGGACGTGGGCGCCGACCTGGTGGGCAAGGTCGAGGCCGGCATCCCCGAGGACGACCCGAGGAACCCCGCCGTGATCGCCGACAACGTCGGTGACAACGTGGGCGACTGCGCCGGCATGGCCGCCGACCTGTTCGAGACCTACGCCGTCACCATCATCGCCACCATGCTGCTGGGCAGCCTCATGGTCGCGGGCGAGAACAGTCTCAACGCGGTGATCTATCCGCTGGTGCTGGGCGGCATCTCCATCATCGCCTCCATCCTCGGCACCTTCTTCGTCAAGGCCAACGAGGGCGGCAAGATCATGAACGCCCTGTACCGGGGGCTGATCGTCGCCGGCGTCATCGCCGTCATCGCCTTCTATCCCGTCACCACGTGGATGCTGGGCGAGGGGCTCACCCTGACCAGCGGTGAGACGGTCTCATCCCTCAACCTGTACCTGGCGGCCCTCATCGGGCTGGCCCTGACGGCGGCCATGGTGATCATCACCGAGTACTACACCGCCACGGAGTACAGCCCCGTGCGCCACATCGCCCAGGCCTCCACCACGGGACACGGCACCAACATCATCGCCGGTCTGGGCGTGTCCATGAAGGCCACCGCCGCGCCGGTCATCGCCGTGTGTCTGGCGATCTGGGGCGCCTATGAGTTGGGCGGGCTCTACGCCATCGCCATCGCCGCCACCTCCATGCTGTCCATGACCGGCATCATCGTCGCCCTGGACGCCTACGGGCCGGTGACGGACAACGCCGGCGGCATCGCCGAGATGGCCGAATTGCCGAAGGAGATCCGCAGCATCACCGATCCCCTCGACGCGGTGGGCAACACCACCAAGGCGGTGACCAAGGGTTACGCCATCGGCTCGGCGGGGCTGGCCGCGCTGGTGCTGTTCGCCGACTACACCCATGCCCTGGAGGCCGCCGGTCAGACCTTGAGCTTCGACCTATCCGACCACATGGTGATCATCGGGCTCTTCATCGGCGGCATGGTGCCCTACCTGTTCGGTGCCATGGGCATGGAGGCCGTGGGTCGCGCCGCCGGCTCCGTGGTGGTGGAAGTGCGCCGCCAGTTCCGCGAGATCGCCGGCATCATGGAGGGCAAGGCCAAGCCCGACTACTCCAAGGCGGTGGACATGCTGACCAAGGCCGCGATCAAGGAGATGATGATCCCCTCGCTGCTGCCCGTGCTGGTGCCGGTGCTGGTGGGGCTCATCCTGGGACCCAAGGCCCTGGGCGGCGTGCTGCTCGGCACCATCGTCACCGGCATCTTCGTGGCCATCTCCATGACCACCGGCGGCGGTGCCTGGGACAACGCCAAGAAATACATCGAGGAGGGGAATTACGGCGGCAAGGGCAGTGACGCCCACAAGGCGGCCGTGACCGGCGACACGGTGGGCGACCCCTACAAGGACACCGCCGGCCCGGCCGTCAACCCGCTGATCAAGATCATCAACATCGTCGCCCTGCTGATCGTGCCCCTGCTGCCCACAGCGGCCTGAGCACGACACGGAGGATGCAGGCGGGTCGGGCGTGAGCCCGACCCGCTTTGTTTTTCTGCAACAGCCAGCCGGGGGCCTCACCACCCCTGGCGCGAGGGCCGGAAAGGGGTCCAGGCGGGCTGTTAGAATATCAGGCGATACTGGTGCAATAGTCTATTTATCACACCCAACTTACCCCGAGGACCCACCATGAAGCGCACAACCCTCTCCCTCGCCATCGCCCTCTTGACCGCCCTCGGTGCGCAGGCCGCCGAGCAGGCCCCCGCCTCCGCGGCGACGGCCAGCCAGCCGGCCAAGCCGGTGCCGCAGACCCCCGAGGCCTGGCTGCAGCGCATGACCGACTTCACCCAAAACATGTCGGCCTTCAAGGATCCCAAGGTGCTCGTGCCCTGGTTCAACGCCGTCACCGAGCCCGGCTTCTACACTACCATGGGCAACCTGGTGATGGACCCCGCCGGCTGGCTGCGCATGATGAACAGCATGGTCGATCCCAACGCCTACCGCAACGTGGCCGAATTCGCCGACCCGAATGTCTACATGAAGTGGCTGGCGGCGAGCATGGACCCCAACTTCTACACGGCGCTGCTCACCACCCTGACCGATCCGGGCAAGACGATGCGCTGGGCCATGCTGCCGGTCGATCCCAAACTGTGGGGCATGATGCTGAACACCCTCAACCCGGCGGTATACCTCAAGTGGATGATGGCCCCCCTGGATCCGCGCGCCATCCAACTCATGACCGCTCCGCTCAATCCCAACGTCTACCTGGGTTGGCTGGGCGCCGCCATGGATCCCAAGACCTACGGCCCGATGTGGGCCGGCTTCCTCAATCCGACGCTGCCCGCGGCCACGACGCCGTGGACTGCTGCCCCCTACGGCACGACCGGCTTCAACCCCTTCGACCCCAACGCACTGATGGGCATGTTCGGCATGCCGGCGCCCACGCCGGCCGCCCCCGCCGCCAAGCCCTCACCGGCGGCCCCCGCAGCGGCAGCCGCCGCACCGGCGCCCGCCCCGGCAGCCAAGACGGTCGAAGCCGTCAAGCCTGCCGAGGCGACCACGCCGGCGGTCGTCGCCAAGCCTGCCGAGGCGCCCAAGGTGGACGCCCCCGCGCTCGCCGAGCCGGCCAAGTCCGCCCCGCCCGCAGTCGCGACCAGCAAGGTGGTGCTTGCGGGTGACGCCCTGTTCAAGCTGAACAAGTCCGGCATCCGCGACCTGTCCAAGGAGGGCAAGCAGCGTCTGGACGAGGTGGCGGAGAAGATCAAGGCCCTGGGCGAGGTGGAGCAGATCAAGATCGTCGGCCACGCCGACGCCAGTGGCAAGCCGGAGACCAACCGCAGGCTGTCCGAGGCGCGCGCCCGCTCGGTCAAGTCCTATCTGGTGGCCAAGGGCGTCAAGCCCAGCGTGATCATCACCAGCGGCGTGGGCGATGCCCAACCCGTGGTCCAGTGCGACATGAACCTGCCCAAGGACAAGCTGGCGGAATGCCTGGCGCCGAACCGCCGCGTCGAGATCGAGGTGATCGGCAAGGCTAAGTGATCACTGCGTCGTGATGACGTCCGCCCGGGCCGGGCTGGCCCCGCCATGGGGGAGGCATCCCGGCCGGGACGGCAGCTCGGCGATGCCGCGGGGCCCGGCTAGGGCGCATCCTCCGCCGGCCCCACCCGTTGCCAGGAATTCTCGTTGAGGCGGACCTCGTACTTCGCCCAGCGGCAGAATTCCTCCAGGGTGCACAGGCCCGTCTTGCGCCGGCAGGCACCGGCCATGCCCTGGAAACGCACCGTCTCCTCGCCGCTGTCGGGGTCCATGGAGAATTCGATCACCTGACGCACGCCCCAGGCGCGGCCGTAGGCACCGTTGCTGTAGCAGCGGCCGATGGCGATGTCGCTCGCGTTCATGCCCTGGCGGTCAGGTCGTGATGCGCCGGTAGATGTCCGCCACCTTGAAGGGTAGGTCGGCCACGTCGTCCAGGATGATGTAGCGGGCGGCGCCGTACATGTGCGGCAGGTAATCGCGCGCCTCGCGGTCGATGGTGATGCAGAACGGGTGGATGCCGGCGCGGCGCGCCTCCAGCAACGCCATACGGGTGTCCTCGACGCCGTAGACGCCGCGGTAGACGTCGAAATAGTCGTCCGGTCGGCCGTCCGACAGGGTGACCAGTACCTTGGTGCGTGCCTCCACCTGGTTCAGCAGCTTGGTCAGGTGGCGGATGGCGAAACCCATCCTGGTGTACTCCTGCGGGCGGATGCCGGAGATGCGAGCCTTGACCTCGTCCGTGTAGGCCTCGTCGAAGGTCTTGATGCGGAACAGTTCGCAGCGCTTGCGCGTGATGCCGGAAAAGCCGTAGATGGCATAGCGGTCGCCCAGCCGCTCCAGGGCCTCGCACAGGAGGATGAGCGCCTCGCGCTCGGCCTCGTTGATCCAGCCGCGGGTACTGCCGGACATGTCCACCATGAAGACGACGGCGATGTTGCGCTCGGCGCGGTGTAGCCGCACGAACAGGCGGTCGCTCATCTCGCGTCCGTCGCGGGCGTCGGCCAGGGCCTCGACCAGGGCGTCGATGTCCACCTCGTCGCCATAGGCCTGACGCTTCATCAGCCGGTTCTCGTCGCGCATGGCCTCGAAGGCGCGACGCAGACCCTTGACGATGCCGCTGTGGCGCTCCAGCGTCTGGCGGTAGAAATCGTCATGGACCGGTTTCACCTCCTTCTCCCGCATCACGCACCAGTTCTTGCGGTAATGCTGGCGGCCGTGGTCCCACTCGGCATAGAGCTCGGCACCCTCCTCGTGGTAAGTCCCCTGCCAGACGGCATCCGGATCGGCGCGCTGCTCCTCGTACAGGCTGGCATCGTATTCCCCCTCGCCGGCCGGCACCAGGTATTCGGGCGGGATCTCGCCAAAGTCGAGCCACACCGACGTGAGGAGCTGTTTCACGTCGTCGGGCGGCGCGATGGGGGCGCCATCCAGGGTGAGCTCGAAGTCGAGACGACCGACCTCCTCGCGCACCTCGACGTCGAAGCCAGCCAGCTCCTGCGCCATCGGCGCGTCCTTGGTCGGTGCTGCCTCGTCGCGGTGGCGGTGCAGTTCCTCCGCGAGCTGCGCGAGCTTGATGCGCAGCCGCGCCTTTTCCTTGTCCAGACGGCCGGCGCGCGCGCTCACCACCGCCTCGGGCCGCAGTTCGCCCTGGTAGCACAGCGGCATGAAGTCGGGCAGGGCATAGGCCGCGCCGAGCAGGGCGAGGCTGTCCTCGACGCGTGCCTGCGGCGCTGCGAGCCGCGCACGCACCGTCTCCCAGGCGGGCGGGAGCGTCTCCCCAAGGAGGGCTGTCAGCCTTTGCATCTCCCGGTGCAGGCCGGGCAACTCGCGTTCGATGCAGGCGGTCAGGCGCAGGGTTTCCAGGGCGTGGAATTGTGTCAAGGCGCGATCCGGGTGGGGGTAGTTGGCGCAGGCGGCCTGGATGTCGACCCTGAGGGTGCCGTAGCGGGTCTGCGCCCAGAGCAGGGCACAGCTTGCCTTGGCGAGCTTGAAGTTGTCCTCGAGCCGCGGGAAGCGGGCGGTGATGGCGGGTAGAAAGATGCGCTCGCCGTCGGTGTAGGGCGTCTGCCCCTGCTCGAGCTTGAGCCGACGGCCGGACAGGCCGCGCACGAAGTTCCCGAGCACGCCGGCGATGTCTTCGAACAGGGCACCGGCCGTGTGCTCCGAGCGCACGTGCACGAAGCTGTCGACCTGATCGGCCACGCTGATGGCGGCATACATGCCGGCACGGTCGTAGGTGTCGCACAGATGCACGGCCCAGGCCTCGATGGCGCGCCGGTCGAGACGCTCGAGCAGGTCGGGCGCGCGTTGGCTGAAGCGGAAGGCGAGCGTGATGTGCGTGCTGGCGATACGCTTGATCCAGTCGAGCACGAAATCCTGGTCATCGCGCTCGAGGCGGCACAGGGCCCGTGCCACCGGGCCGACGTTGTGGAAGGTGAACTCGGTCTCCAGCCACTCGTCGAGCAGGGCCTCGATCTCGCCGCGGGTGAGCTGCGGGGCAGACACGCACGCCCCGGCTATTCGTAGGTCTTGAACCTGCCGCCGGCCGCGTTGGCCATGTAGGCAACGGCGCGCTTGACCTCCAGGTCGCTCAGGTGCGGGTGCCCCCCCTTGGGCGGCATCTTGCGGATGCCGCGGATGGCCGTGCGCTCGAGCATGCGCTGCCCCTCGGCGATGAGGGGGCGCCAGGCCTTGCGGTCGCCCAGCTTGGGGGCATTGAGCTCACCGGTGGTATGGCAGGCGGCGCAATAGTGTTCATACACCTCGGCCCCCGATTTGGGCGGCCTGTCGGTCTGTGCACGGGCAGCGAACGGCAACAGCACGGCCACGACCACGATCAGGGGAAAACGCATGGACATGTCGACCTCCTGGATCAGAAGATGGACGAGGACAGTTCCTGCATGGCCGCCAGCATGTCGGCGTCATCCGTCACCGCCTGAGCGACGGCGCTCTGGCAGGCGGCCACCGGATCGATGCCACCGGCGATGAGCTTGCCGGCGTGGACCAGCAGCCGCGTCGAGGCGCCTTCCTCCAGGCCGCTGCCCTTGAGGTTGCGCGTCATCTGGGCGAACTTGACCAGGCGCTCGGCCATGGCGGCATCGACGCCGGATTCGTTGGCAACGATCTTGCGTTCCAGCTCCGGCGCGGGGTAGTCGAACTCCAGGGCGACGAAACGCTGGCGGGTGGATTGCTTCAGGTCCTTGAGTACGCTCTGGTAGCCTGGGTTGTAGGAGATGGCCAGGCAGAAGGTCTCGGGCGCCTCGAGGAGCTGGCCCAGTTTCTCCATCGGCAGGGTACGGCGGTCGTCGGCCAGCGGGTGGATCACCACCATGGTGTCCTTGCGCGCCTCGACGATCTCGTCCAGATAGCAGATGCCGCCCACGCGCACCGCGCGGGTGAGCGGGCCGTCGACCCAGACGGTCTCGCCACCTTTCACCAGGTAGCGCCCCACCAGGTCGGAGGCGGTCAGGTCGTCATGGCAGGAGACCGTGATCAGGGGTCGCTCGAGCCGCCAGGCCATGTACTCCATGAAGCGGGTCTTGCCGCAGCCGGTGGGACCCTTGAGCAGCACCGGCAGGCGGTTGGCATAGGCGGCTTCAAAGATGGCGATCTCGTTGCCGACCGGCTCGTAATAAGGTTCTTTGCGGATGAAATGCTCTTCGGGGGCAAGGGTGTGGGCGTCCAAAGTTGACCTCGGATCTGGCGTTGACGTCGGGCAGCAGCCGGCGCGGGCAGGGTGGTCCGTGATTGTCCTCAATCCGCAGTGCCCGGCTCAACCCCCATGACAACAGGGGTTAGGGGTGTAACCACCCGTCACAGGCTGAAACAGCTTGCAAACGCGCCGCTTACAGCGCATGGCTAGGCTTTAATCACCGGCGCCGCATGGTGCGGGCCGGCCTGAATGGAAGGAGTGGCGCGATGAAAGACGGCATGATGATGAAGACCCTGGGTATACTGGTCCTCTCGACCCTCGCCCTCGCCGCCGGTACGGCAAAGGCCGACGGCCGCGGCTGTCAGACCCCCATGCAGCACCCCTATGCCGCGCATGTCCAGCCAGCCCCGCATTGGGGTTGGCATGCCGGTCAGGGCGGTGAGCGCTGGAATGACCGCATCGACCTGCGTCAGGACAGGCAGGCGGGTCTCATCCGCTATGGCGTGCATACCGGCCAGCTCACGCCGCGCGAGGCGCAGCGGCTGCTGGCCGAGCAGCGACAGATCGATCGACTGCAGCGCCTGTTCATGGCCGACGGCTATCTCAGCCCGCAAGAACGCCAAAGACTGGGCCTCGCCTTGCACGAGGCGAGGCAGAACATCCGCGAGCAACTGCATGATCGGCAGTATCGTTGGTAGGGCTGGCCTCAGCTTGGGCCGCCGCCGGAGACGTCTTCCACGCCCAGCGGTGGACAGATCCTGGCCTCACCCTGCCCTCGGCTTGTGGGCCTGCGGTTCGCTGGACCGCAGGCCGGCAGCGATCGATCAGTCGCCACCGCCCAGCTTGCGGAAGTGTTCCGAGTATTTCTCGTCCTCGAGGCGCTCGCGGTTGGCCTCGAACTCCGCGCGCATCTGAGCGGCCTTCGCCTTCAGCCGCGCCATGCGCTTTTCCTGGGCGCCCGGCCGCTCCGTCAGGAATTTCTCGTTGAACAACACCTGCTTCAGAAAATTCATCGCGAAATCGAGCAGCTTCTCGTCATCGGCGACGATCTCGGCCATGGTGTCGACCGGCACGTCATAGGTGTCGTTGAACGAGGGGCTCATGACGAAGCCGCGGAAGCGATCGAGGTCGTAACTGGCCATGAAGAACATCTGGTTGGACAGCTGCGTCGGTCGGCCGATGGAGGGACCGGCCGACTTGCGCTTCAACACCAGCTGACGCCAGGCGCGCCCCTTCTCGTCGTACTCGACGACCCCCTGTTCCTGCCGGTATTCGTCGATGGTGAGCTTGCGCTCCTCCTGGTGCCCCAGACAGGTGGCCTCCTTGACCAGGGCATAGGCCTGGCGGTCCGTATACTCATCCTGGCGACGCAGGGACAGCAGGGCCACCGGATAGTAGCGGCAGGCGGTGGGCCGGTCCGCGTAGACGCTGCAGCCCTCGGGCACCATGAACTGACAGGCCGAGCCGCCCTCGACCGCCTTGAGTTTCACCCCCGGCATGCCGTCCTTGTCCATCTCGTAGGGCACGGTGTACTTCTGCAGGAACTCGCCCGAGGTGAGACCCAGCCGGTTTTTCAGCCGCAGGATGTCATAGGGGGTCAGCGTAATGTCGATGTTGCTGCAGCAGACATTCCAGCACTTGACACCCTTGTGGCAGCGAAACTGGATCGTGTGGTCGCCGTCCAGCATCTTGGGCATGATCGGCGCCGCCTGGATGGGGGCGTCCTTGGCCAGGCTCTTGAATTGATTCTCGTCCATGTCGGGCTCCGCTCAGGGGTCAGAGGTCAGAGGTCAGGTAACAGTAAAAGTTTCCGTCGGCGTAGCCGACGCTTGAAAACCCGATACCTGACCTCTGTTTCCTGTTACCTGATATCAAAAGCAAAACCGGGCGCCTTGTGAGCGCCCGGTCTCTCACCTAACCCTGACCGCTTAGTGCGCGGCGGGCTTGAACAGCTTCGACTTGTCGACCAGGTCCACGTGGGCGCGCTTGAACACGGTCCACTTCTGGGTGGTCTTGTCGTAGATCGAGTTCACGAAGCAGTGCCAGTTCTCTTCGTCGATGAAGTTCTTGTCGGCGCGATAGTAGAAGCCGGGGTAGCGGCTCTCTTGGCGGAACTGGATGTGCTTCATGTGGGCCTCGGCCGTGAGGATGCGGTGGTAGTTCTCCCAGGCCCGCAGCAGCTCGTGCAGGTCCTTGGCGCGCATCTTCTGGGCGTCTTCCTTGAGCATGGTCAGCTTCTCTTCCGCCACCTCCAGCATCTTGGCGTTGGTGGTGTAGTAAGTGGCCACACCGGCAACGTACTCGTCCATGATCTTCTGCAGGCGGAACTGCAGCATCTTGGGCGTGATGTAGTGGGGGTTGACGTCGATGGCGGTGGTGTAGTCCTTGAACTCGAGGTAGTTACGCACCGGCTTGTAGATCTCTTCCACCAGCTGTTCCACCGGGGTGTCGAGCTCGGGCTTGAGATCCTTGTGGTCGAGGCAGTACTTGACCATGGCCTTGGCGGCGATACGGCCTTCGGCATGCGAGCCGGAGGAGAACTTGTGGCCGGAGGCGCCCACGCCGTCACCGGCGGTGAACAGGCCCTTGACCGTGGTCATGCCGCGATAACCCCAGTGCCAGCCGGAGGGCAGCTGTGCCGGGATCTTGTCCTTCTCGGGGTGGGCCTCCTCGGTGGGGGCACCCACGTCTTCCGGACCGGACACCCAGATGCCGCAGCAGCCGGAGTGGGAGCCGAGGAGATAAGGCTCGGTGGGCATGAGCTCGGAGTTCTTCTTCTCCGGCTCGATGTTTTCGCCGACCCAGATGCCGCACTGGCCGACGCACATGTCGAGGAAGTCCTCCCAGGCCTCGGCCTCGAGGTGCTTGACCTCGCGCGGGGACAGGGTCTCACGCAGCTTGGCCAGCGCAGTCACGGTGTCCATGTAGATGGGACCGCGGCCTTCCTTCATCTCCTTGAGCATCAAGTGGTTGCGCAGACAGGAGGCGGGCACGGCGGCCTGGCCATACGGGGGATAGTCGTTCAGCAGATCCTTGTTCTTCTGCATGTAGACTTCGCCGAAGGCGTTGACGGCCTGGGCCTTGAACAGCAGGAACCAGGCGCCGACCGGGCCGTAGCCGTCCTTGAATCGGGCGGGCACGAAGCGGTTTTCCATCATCGTGAGCTCCGCCCCGGCCTCGGCGGCCATGGCATAGGTGGAGCCGGCGTTCCACACCGGATACCAGGCGCGACCGGTACCTTCGCCCACGGAGCGCGGGCGGAAGATGTTCACGCAGCCGCCGGCGGCGAGCAGGATGGCCTTGGCCTTGTACACGTAGACCTTGTGCTCGCGCACGGAGAAGCCCACGGCACCGGCGATGCGGTTCTTGTCGTTCTTGTCGTTCACCAGCTTGACGATGAACACGCGCTCCTGGATGCGGTCCATGCCCAGGGCCTTCTTGGCGGCCTCGGCCACGATCCACTTGTAGGACTCGCCGTTGATCATGATCTGCCACTTGCCGGAGCGCACGGGCTTGCCGCCGTCCTTGAGCGCCGGCAGGCCCTGGGCGCCGTCGTGACGCTCGCCGTTTTCGTCGGTCTTCCAGATCGGCAGGCCCCACTCCTCGAACAGGTGCACCGAATCGTCGACGTGACGGCCCAGGTCGTAGGCGAGGTCGTCGCGGGTGATGCCCATCAGGTCGTTCGAGACCATGCGGGCATAGTCGGCGGGATCCTGCTCGGAACCGATGTAGGTGTTGATGGCGGACAGGCCCTGCGCCACGGCACCGGAACGGTCCATGGCGGCCTTGTCGACCAGCTTGATCTTCAGATCGATGCCAGCTTCGGCCTTGGCGGCGTCGGCCCAGCGCATGATCTCATAAGCGGCACCACAGCAGGCCATGCCGCCACCGATCATCAGGATGTCGACCTCTTCCTGGATGACCTCGGGATTACCAAATTCACCAGCCATTGTATTTCCCTTTCTCAGATTACTTGCGGATCAGCTCGGCAGGCATGCCGGCACGATAGCCCTTGGCGTACTCGGTGGTGAAGAAGCCGGGCTTGGTGATGTCGGCCAGCTTGACGGTTGGCTTGCCACCGTAGGGGTCGATGGAGCCCTCGGGGGTGGTGCGGATGGGGAACTTGAAGCGCTTGAGCGTGCCGTTGCGGAACTTGATGGTCCACATGATGGAATCGGAGCCGCGCAGGGGCTGCACCTGACCGCCCAGGGGGACGATGTCGGCATAGTGGCGGGCCTCGATGGCCTGCTGCGGGCAGATCTTCACACAGCTGTAACACTCCCAGCACTGCTCGGGTTCCTGGTTGAAGGCCTTCATGGCATGGCCGGTCTCGGAACCGTCTTTGTCCAGCTTCATCAGGTCGTGCGGGCAGATGTACATGCAAGCGGTCTTGTCCTGACCCTTGCAGCCGTCGCACTTGTCGGTACGGACGTAGGTAGGCATGGAACTTCTCTCCTTGTTAGCTAACAATCCGCGCATCAGGCGCGGTCCTTCGAAATCCGGGCCCAACCTTGGCCGGGGCGTATCGCGATTCCGCTTCCGGCGGGCCCGGGGATCCAAACTTCGGTGGCCGGCCCGCAGCCAGCTCACCTCCTCAAGCGGCCGAGTGACCCTTCAACTCGATCTTGACCTTCTCGTGTTCGGCCAGGCTGGCGTAGTACTTCTTCAGCACCGCCGCCACCTCGGGACGGCTGAACTCCGGCGGCAGGTCTTGACCCTCGGAGAGCATGGCGCGCACCTTGGTGCCTGAGAGCAGGATGCGATCTTCCTTGGTGTGCGGGCAGGTGCGCTGGCTCGCCATGCCGCCGCACTTCTTGCACCAGAAGGTCCAGTCGATGTTCATGTTCTTGGTCTCCAGCGAGCCCGGCGGGATCTCGTCGAAGATCTTCTGCGCGTCGAACGGGCCGTAATAGTCGCCGACACCGGCGTGGTCGCGGCCGACGATGAGATGCGAGCAGCCGTAGTTCTGGCGGAACAGGGCGTGCAAGAGCGCCTCGCGCGGGCCGGCATAGCGCATGTCGAGTGGGTAGCCGGCCTGGATGACGGTGTTCTTGACGAAGTAGTTGTCGATCAGGACCTGGATCGCCTCGGTGCGCACCTCGGCCGGGATGTCACCCGGTTTGAGCTTGCCCAGCAGCGAGTGGATGAGTACCCCATCCATGGTCTCGATGGCGATCTTGGCGAGATACTCGTGCGAGCGGTGCATGGGGTTGCGCGTCTGGAAGGCAGCCACCTTGGACCAGCCCAGTTCCTGGAACTTCTGACGCGTCTCCGCCGGCGTCATGAACTGCGCGCCGTACTTGGCCTTGAAGCCGCCGTCGGAGAGCACTTTCACCGGGCCGGCCAGGTTGTACTTGCCTTGCGCCATGACCATCTTGACGCCGGGGTGATCGAGGTCGGTGGTCTTGTACACCTGCATGCATTCGTGCGCCTTGTCGATGGTGTACTTCTCGGTGACCTTCATGGTGGCCATGATCTCGCCCGACTCGCCATCCACCAAAGCCACCTCGTCGCCGGCCTTGACGTCCTCGTCGTCGGTGGACAGGGTAATGGGGATAGGCCAGAACAAGCCACTGGCCATCTTGTAGCCATCGCACACCCCGAGCCAGTCGGCATGGGTCATGAAGCCGTCCAGTGGGGTGAAGCCGCCGATCCCCATCATGATCAGGTCTCCGCTTTCACGGGAGGTCATCCGAATTTGCTTCAGGGATCTGGCCCTTGCTAGTTCGGCCGCATGGGCTTCGCCGGTCAGCAGCAGGGGCTTGAGCTCACCACCGCCATGGGGATTGACGAGACGGGACATAGAGGGCTCCTTGCGATATGTCGTTGAATTGATTGGATCGACAAGCGGATAGTCGGGGCAGGATAGCACGCTGCCCACATCAGCCATAATCAATATTATTTTTTTTCTAATAAACTTTTTGGATGTCCCTATCCGCAAAGCGCGCTGAAAAACCCATGAACATGAAATGGTTATATACGCAGCCGGCCTGTGGCGCACTTCCGTGCCGGGCTGGGGTGCCTGACCACCGGGTTCAATACCGACGACATCGATGGCACACGCCTGACATGCGCGCCTGCCTCTGCCTGCTCCTGTCGCTCGTCCTGCTCGCGGGCTGCTCGGGTGGCCAGATCCAGCGCAAGGATGGCGGCCAGTCGCAACGCGGCTATGCCCTGTCGAACCTGGCGAAGAGCGACGTGGACATGATCAGCGAACTCACCCAGCGTGAGGTCTTGGACGGCCTGAAACGGATCACCCTCAAGCTCTACCGGCGCAACCCGCAGGAATACCGCAAGGCCGGCCTGGACAACCCGGAGGCGGCTGTCGCGCGCGTCTTTCAGCATGTCGGCAAGGGGCCCCACTCGCCGCTCGCCTTCGTCGGCTGGATGGACAGGCTGCAGCTCGCCTTCCAGGAAGGTTATGCCGGTGACCGCGTGCATGTTTTGATGGAGGCGCTCACCGCCATGATCCTGGCCGCCTATGAGCACAAGACCGAGTTCTACCTCACCGACACGCTCGATGCCCAGAAGCTTTACAACAGCGCGCGCAACATCGAGGTGGCGGTGTGGAAGCTGTCCACCGCAAGGCTCGCCAATGGCGCGCAGATGCTGCTCACCAACAGCATGGACGGCGAGGTGCAGAATCTCTCGTTCGAGCGCGAGTTCGGCAAGCTCATCGCCCAGCAGGACCTGCTCGCCCTGATCATGGAGGGGCGCAGCCATCGCACCATCAATCGCATCATGCACAACGTGGCGGCCTTCGTCTTCCTGCCGCTCTAGGTTTCAGGGGGCAGGGATCAGGGATCAGATGAGATCGAATCGCCCATAGGGCGCCCCTTGCACTGTCCGGAGTCGATGAAACAATGGACGATATGGCATGAACTGGCGGCAGGCGGATGATTACGCGTTCGAGCCGCCCCTTGCGCGGGAGGAGTGGGCCTGGCAGTTCTTGCGCCGCAATACCGAGTATCGCGCGGACTATGCCTGGTTCATCGCCACCTGGCGGGCCCTGGAGGCGGACTACGGCGCGCCGCCCCGGCGCGATTTCTTCCGCTGGCGGCAGGATGTGCGCGCCTGGCGGGCGGCCTCGGAGATCGCCGGCTGCGGTGCCGAGACCTGCCCCGGCGAGAACGACCTGGTGTTGATCGAGTGCTGGATGGGCGCCAAGTGGGGGCTGGCCAAGTTCCCCATCGACCCCGGGGTGGATAGGCCCAAGCCGGGACTCGAACTGGATTGGCGTACGCAGTCGACGCAGATCGCGGAGGCACTGCCGGGCGAGGAATTGTCACACGCACCGGAGAAAATCGCCCTGGTGTTCGATCTGTCCCTGCCGCTCGCGCCGCAGCTCGACCAGGCGCGCATCCGTCTCCTCGCGCGGCGCCGTGCGATGGAACAGACGGGCCGCCTGCCCGCGCGTACCGTCCGAACTGCCGGCGTCGTGTGGACGCGCTGGCTCAGGCTGCTGGATGGTGCCGCCGACGGTGCCTCCCTGGATGAGCTGGCCCGCGCGCTGCAGTGCGGAGATGCGGAGGCCGAGCTGGAGATCGCCCGGCGGATGACTGCCGGCGGCTACCGCAGGATATTGCTCATGGACTGACTAGGAGTGAACCGTTGTGGCAATGGATGTGATCGACTACGACATCTTCGGCGACGACATGCAGTACGTCGAGATCGAGCTGGATCCGGGCGAGGCCGCCATCGGCGAGGCCGGCATGATGATGTACATGGAGGATGGTGTCGACATGGACACCATCATCGGTGACGGCTCGGCCGCCCAGTCAGGTCTGCTGGGCAAGCTGGTGGGAGTCGGCAAGCGCCTGCTCACGGGCGAATCGCTGTTCACCACCGTCTACCTCAACCAGGCCGAGGGCAAGCGCCGGGTGGCCTTCGCCGCCCCCTACCCAGGCAAGATCGTCCCCGTCGACCTGTCCCGCCTCGGCGGCACGCTCGTCTGCCAGAAGGATGCCTTTCTATGCGCGGCCAAGGGCGTGAGCCTGGGGATCGCCTTTCAGAGGCGCCTGGGGGCCGGTTTCTTCGGTGGCGAAGGCTTCATCCTGCAGAAGCTCACGGGCGATGGCATGGCCTTCTTCCATGCCGGCGGCACCGTCGCCGAGAAGACCCTGGCAGCGGGCGAGACCCTGCGGGTGGATACCGGTTGTGTGGCGGCCCTGCAGCCCTCGGTGGATTTCGACATCGAGTACGTGGGCAAACTCAAGAGCGCCTTGTTCGGCGGCGAGGGCCTGTTCTTCGCGCGCCTGACCGGCCCCGGGCGGGTCTGGCTGCAGACCCTGCCGCTGTCGCGCCTGGCCAACCGCATCATCGCCGCCGCCCCCAGCGCGGGCGGCAGGCAGGTGGGAGAGGGCTCGGTGCTGGGCGGCTTCGGCGGTCTGCTGGATGGGGACAACCGTTGAACCCAGATTTGTCATTAGGCCGGCCAATGCCTACGAAGATCACCCCGGCGTGTGTGAAGCTTGTCCCCATCGCCATGCCACCACGGCCTGCGCGCGCCAGGACCTCCGTCTGGCGGCAGTATCAAGCCCGTTCGCTTAGCCCTCGAGGTCTACCATGGGCTCGTTGCCCGTGCGCGAATCTGCTCGCCATACGGTACGCCATCATCGCGCGCCCTAATGACAAATCTGGGTTGAAGGCCGGTAGCGACGAGCGGAGCGGGATGGAGTGACTCAAATAGAGGAGTGTGGGGCATGGACTTGATACTCTGGCGACATGCGGATGCCCAGGATGGGGTGCCGGATATGGGCCGGCCCCTGACGGCGAAGGGGGTCAAACAGGCGGAACGCATGGCGGCGTGGCTCAAGCCGCGTCTGCCCGCGGACTGCCGTATCCTGGTCAGTCCGGCCCTGCGGGCGATACAGACCGCCGACGCTATGGGACTGGATTACGAGGTGTCGGCCAAGATCTCGCCCGGGGCGGACGCCACCGCCCTGTTGGCCGCCGCCGGCTGGCCGGACGCGCGCGTGCCGGCCTTGCTGGTCGGACATCAGCCCAGCCTCGGGCTTACCTGCGGCCTGCTGCTGTTTGGCCAGGAGGCGGCGGTCAGCATCAAAAAAGGCGGCATCGTCTGGCTGTCCAACCGTGTACGTGGCAACACCCCGCAGACGATGCTCAAGGCGGTGATGACGCCAGAGATGCTCTGAATCCCTGGCGGCAGCGCGTGCCGTGATCGAGGGCAGGTCGGCCTTCAGGCTGACGGGGTGTTGTTGCGGTTGTCGGGTTGAGACCCGAGCTGACGATGCGTGTGCAAGGCGTTGGTGACCATCACTCCACCAGCAGCTTCTCGATGACGGCGACGGCCTCCGGTTCGTCCCACTCGATGTGGCCGGCGAGGCTGTAGCGGATCTGCCCCTGCTTGTCGATGAGGAAGCTGGTGGGCAGGACGAACACGCGCCAGGCCTTCATGCGCGCGCTGTCCTGGTCGAGCAGGATGGGGAAGGTCAGCGGCACCTCCTTCAGGAAGGGGCGTATCTGTTCCGCCGTCTCGCCGGCGTTGGCGGCCAGGATGGTGAACGGACGCCCGGCCAGGAGCTTCGACAGCCTTTCCATGGAGGGCATCTCCTTGCGGCAGGGGGGGCACCACACGGCCCAGAAGTTGACCAGGACCACGCGTCCGCGCAGGTCGGCCAGGTTCACCCTGCCGCCGTCGAGGGTGGGCAGGTTCAGTTCGGGCGCCGCCCGCGGCTTGGTCGGCTTGAGCTGGGCGGCCGCGGGTCCGGCGAGAGACAGGCTCAAGCCGGCGATGAGCAGGAACAGGGACAGGGCGTGTTTCACGGTGGGGTCTCCTTGGACAGCGATGCGATGTGGGGGGCCAGGATCTCGCCCAGGCGGGCGCCGGCGGCCTGCTCCAGGTCGTTCGCGTCGCCGCGGTGATAGAAGCGGTCGCGCAGGCCCGGCAACACGCTGACGCTCACCCGGCTGCCTGCCGCCTCGAAGGCCGCCTGCATCGCCTCCCGCCACCAGTAGCCGGCCGAGGACATGGGCACCAGGATCGCCAGATTGAGTCGTGTCCGCGCCACCACCGGGTCGTACTGGGGCTCTTCGCCGGGTTCCGGGTCCTGGTACAGGAGGGGCCAGAGCAGCACGGCGCCGGCGAGGCCGGCTGGCGCGTCGGACCGCTGCCGCCAGGCCGCCGCCGCGCGCAGGGGCAGCGCCGTCATGTGGCCGCTGGCGACGAGCACCAGGGGACGGCCGACGTGGCGCTGCCGCATGTGCGTCAGCCAGTCGGCGAGGTCGGCGTCGGGCACGTCGGCGACGCTACCCGCCACCGGGGGCAGGAAATAGGGGGCGAGCCAGTCGGTCAGCCAGACCTCCATGCCCGATTTGGCCAGCTGGGCGGCGGCGCGATGTTCCTCCTCCAGCCGGCCGTACTGACCGGTGAGCCAGAGCACGACGGCACCGTCTGCCTGGTCCGCGTAGCGATGGCTGGTGACGACGGTGCCCGAGGCGAGCGTGACGGTCTCCTCGGTGACCGCGGCCAGGACGGTCGCGCCCGGAAACAGGAGGCAAACGAGGAGGTGTGTGGCGGCGTACAGTCGTTTCATGCCGCGTCGTTTACCGGCCCGGGTCGCTCGGATCAATCCGACGTTCGTGCTAGTTGAGCTGGATGCGCACGCCGAAGGGGACGGGGGCCTTGCCCTTGACCAGCCAGACGACGGGGTACTGGGGCTCGCGTTCGGGGAACTGCCCCTCCGCATCGGTGAAGTAGACCAGCAGGTCGGGGTTGAGGCGCTCGCGCTCGAGCCAGTCGAAGACGGGGCGGAAATCGGTGCCGCCCTTGCCGCTCAGCCCCTCAGGCAGGGTGATGGGTTCCCACTGGGCGAAACGCCAGGGCCCGCCGGCACACAGCTTGTCGTCGCAGGCATGCAGGATGACCTCGGCGCGCACCTGTCCCTTGAGGGCATCGACCTCGGAGAGGAATTCCCTGAGCTCCTCGTCCTTGATCGAGCCGCTGGTGTCCAAGGCGACCACCACGTTCACGCTCTGGCTGTAGAGGCACGGCATCAGCGCCGCACCCGTGTCGCGGCGCGAGGTGCGCTGGAAGCTGTAGTCGTCGCGTGCCGCGTTCATCATGTAGCGCGCCAGCAGCGCCCGCCAGGGCAGCTGCGGGGCGAGCAGGTTGTCGACGAAACGCATCAGCGACGGCGACAGCTTGCTGGCCTGGCGGGCGGCCTGGGCGGCGGCGGCCAGCCGGCTCTTCCATTGCTCGTCGAGCTTGTCGGGGTCCATGGGCGGCGGGGGCGGGGCCGCCTGCACGTCGCTCGCCTCCTGCGGCTGGCTGCCCTGGGCCTCCTGTCGCTGCGGCCGACCGCCGCCGCCGTCGGCGGACTCGTTGTCGAACAGGTGCATGTCCTGGGTCTGCTCCGGCGGGTCCTCGTGCAGGAGGGGATAGATCTCCTCGGCAGTGAGGCCCCGGTACTTGGCATCGATGAGGGCATCGTCCGGCCCGTGCATGCGCTCGTCGTCGAGGATCATGTTCACCGCGTAGTCGCAGGCCACGTCCCAGCGGTGCTTCTGCCGGTGGTTGCGACGGGCGAAGTGGGACAGGGCGCAGTGCATGGCCTCGTGCGCGAGCACGAACTGGGTCTGTTCCAGGGTCAGCCGCGCGATGTAGCCGGGGTTGTAGTAGAAGTGGCGGGCGTCGGTGGCGGTGGTCTGGCACCACTTCGGGTCGGCCGCCTTGAGGGGCAGGTGCATGACCAGCGCGCCCAGGAAGGGCTTGTCCAGGATCAGCCGCGTGCGCGCCGCGGCGAGCTTGGTCTCGATGGCGGCCAGATCGTCCTGCACTTGAAGCCTCCTTAAGCCGTCGGCTTGAAGTCGTAGAGCATCAGCTCGGCCACGCTGTTGGCCCATTCCACGAATTCGGGCACGCGAAAGAGCGGTTGTCCCACGGCGCGGTGCAGGTCGGTGACCAGCATGACCCCCATCTCGCGCTGCGGGAAACGGCGCGCGTATTTGAGGATGTTGGCGAGCTTGTCGGCATCCCCGGCAGACTGCTTCGCACGCCGCACCAGTGCGGCGGCCACCCCGTATTGCAGATCCACCGTGCGCGGCACCCCGGTCTCGGCCCCGGTGAGGATGGCGTCGATGTCCGGCAGGTTTTCCATGTTGTCGATGTAGGCCTTGAGCTCCACCCCCACGTCGTCGCCGACACAGGCCTGCAGGGTGTCGGTGAGCAGGTGGGGACTGCCGGCGAATTTCTTCAGGGCACGGTCGGCGTACTCCCAGGAGCGCGGGCTGGGGAAGGCCTCGGGGTTGTGCGCCGGGTCGTAGCGGTAGAGCAGGTCGGGCCGGAAGCGCAGGAAGCCGATGATGCGTTCGTCGATGTTGTGTTCCAGCGCCCAGCTCACCCAGTCGTCCAGATTGGGCTCGACGTGATAGTGGGTGAAACGGTTGGCCAGCGGTGCGGGCATGGCATAGGTCACGCCGCGGTCGCCCTGACGGTTGCCGGCGGCGAAGATGGCCCAGTTCTTCGGCATCTCGTATTCGCCCAGGCGGCGGTCCAGGATGAGCTGATAGGCGGCGGCGGACACGCTGGGCGGCGCGGCGTTGATCTCGTCGAGGAACAGGATGCCGGGCTCGGTGGTGTCCCGGTCCGGCAGCATCTCGGGGACCGACCACTTGACGCGGTCGTCCGAGGTCTTGAACGGGATGCCGCGCAGATCGGTCGGTTCCATCTGCGACAGCCGGATGTCCACCAGCCTCGCCCCGTGCCGGCGGGCGATGCCGGCGATGATCTGCGACTTGCCCACGCCCGGCGGGCCCCAGAGCATGACGGGGGTATGGATGCCCTGGGCACAGCTCAGGAATTCTTGGTCGAGGATGGTTTCGATGTGGGATGGGCGCATGACGGGTCAATCATCGTACACAGAGGGTTGTGGCATCCCGGTGGCCACCTCCAGGCGGGCCGCGACCAGGGCCGCAGTGAGCCGCGCCGGGTCCAGCACGCGCGGGATGAGCCGGTGGATGCGGGCCAGCCAGGCGGGCTGCCGGCAGGCGGCCGCTTCCAGCCACGCGCGCGTCGCATCGCTCAGATCGGGCAGCAGGAGGAGCAGGGGCGCCAGCCACGTATGATAGTCCTTAATAACCGACTGTTCCAGTAGGTTATTCCAGGACGCGCGCACGAGAAGCTCGGGGAAGTCCTGCGCGGCGAGCGTGCGCTGCTGCCAGGCCGCCTCCAGCCGCAGGCCGGAGCGACCCTGCCCACCGCCGTCGGGCTGGCGTTGAACCCATTGCGCGGACGGATAGGGGCGGGCGGCGGCGTTGACCATGCGTGCCAGCCAGTCGCGATGGCGGCTGTCGCTCGTGCTGGTGTCCGCCTCGCGTCGGCTGAGGGCGTCCGAGCGGAAGGCCGTATGGCTGAGGGTGAAGGGATGCCATTCGGGTTCGATGCGCTCGTGCCGATGGCGGCTGGGCAACTCGGTGGCCAGCAAGGCCAGCGGCAGACCTCTTTCCTTGTCCAGCAGCCACAGTTCCATGCGGTCGGCCAGCCTGAACGGCAGCGGCGGGTGCTGGCGCAGGGCGTCGATCAGTTCGCCCGGTACGCGTGTGCCGGCCTTGACACCCTCGCCTTCCACCCAGACGCCGACCGGGCGCATGAACCCCTGTCCATCCTCCGCGCGCAGGTGCCAGGTCAGGCCGTCGAAGGTGTGGGCCGTCATGTCGCCCAGGTCGAGGATGTGCATGACCCCGCGGTAAGGATTGACGCGGCGACGGGCGTAGGCGCGGATGGGCATGGTGCGTTGAGCGGGTGAGGTCGGGGGGGAGGTTCCCGCGTCTCGGGGGCGACGGACACACGCCCCGGTTGACGGGACGCGTCAGGGTTGCGTGCCGGACAATCTACTTCGGATCTCCGCGATCAGTTGGTCGACCCTCTCCTGGCCGGGGCCGGAGAAGGCATCGTCATGATCCTCGAGATCGTCGAGGATGGCTTGCAGTTCCCGGACGGAGCGGGCCGATTCGAGCCGAGCGAGGATGTTCAGCAACCAGGGGTCCCTGGTCTTTCGCACAGGGTGGTGTTTTGCTAAGGTCACTCAACCTCCAGCACGCGTCAACCATGAACTACTGCAGCCACTGCGGCGCGCCGCTCACAGTCAAAATCCCGCCCGGCGACAACCGACCCCGCCACGTCTGCGAGCGCTGTGGCACCATCCATTACCAGAACCCCAAGCTGGTGGTGGGGTGCATCCCGGAGTGGGAGGACCGCATCCTGCTCTGCCGCCGCGCCATCGAGCCGCGCTACGGCCTGTGGACGCTGCCCGCCGGCTTCATGGAGAACGGCGAGACCGTGGCCGAGTGCGCCCTGCGCGAGACCATGGAGGAGGCGGGGGCGAGGGTGGAACTGCTGGGGCTCTACAGCCTGATCAATCTGCCCGACATCAACCAGGTCTATCTCATGTACCGGGCCAGGCTGCTCGATCTGGACTTCAAACCAGGGGAGGAGAGCCTGGAGGCCGCCCTGTTCCGCGAGGCGGAGATCCCCTGGCAGGAGATCGCCTTCCGTACCATCCAGATCACCCTCGATCACTTCTACGCCGATCGCAAGCTGGGGGTCTTCGATCTGCACGTGAGCAGCATCTATCACAAGCCACGCTGACTGTGCGGCCGCGCAGACGTGGTCTACATTGACAGGGTCAGCGCTCCCGATCACATGCTAGCCCTAGTCAAAAGCCGCCCCGAGCCGGGTCTGTGGATGCAGGACGTGCCGCTGCCGCGGCCCGGCCCCAACGAGGTGCTGATCCGCATCCGCAAGACCGGCATCTGCGGCACCGACCTGCACCTGTACACCTGGGACGGCTGGGCGCGGCGCAACCTCCGCCTGCCGCGCATCGTCGGCCACGAGTTCGTCGGCGAGATCGCCGAACTCGGCTCGGCCGTCGAGGGCTACCGTGTCGGTCAGCGCGTGACCGGCGAGGGCCACGTGACCTGCGGCCTGCGCCGCAACTGTCGCGCCGGCCGGCGCCACCTCTGCGACAAGGCGGTCGGCATCGGCGGCGGCCGCGACGGCGCCTTCGCCGAATACCTGGTCCTGCCGGCCATGAACCTCTGGCCCCTGCACGAGGACATCCCCGACGACGTCGCGGCCATCCTCGACCCCTTCGGCAATGCGGTGCACGCCGTGTTCGCCTTCCCGGTGGCGACCGAGGACGTCCTGGTCACCGGCGCCGGCCCCATCGGCCTGATGTGTGCCGCGGTGTGCCGTTTCCTCGGTGCGCGCCGGGTGGTGGTGAGCGACGTCAACGACTACCGCCTGGCCCTGGCCGAGCGACTGGGCGCCAGCCGGGCGGTGAACCCGGCACGCGAGTCCCTCACCGAGGCGATGGCGGCCTTGGGCATGTCCAACGGCTTCGACGTCGGCCTGGAGATGAGCGGCAGCCCCGAGGCCTTCGGCCAGATGCTGGCCGCGATGTACCACGGCGGCGGCATCGCCCTATTGGGCTTCCTGCCGCCGGAGACCCGCATCGACTGGGACCAGGTGATCTTCAAGGGGCTGACCTTGAAGGGCATCTACGGGCGGGAGATGTTCGCCACTTGGCACCGCATGAGCCAGCTGCTACGCAGCGGCCTGGACATTGCGCCGGTCATCACCCACCGCTTCCCGGCGAGCGACTTCCACGCCGCCTTCGAGACCGTGCGCGCGGGCCGTTGCGGCAAGGTGATCCTGGAGTGGGCCTGATGCACTGGGACGAGGAGCTCGCGCGCATCCGCGCCGCCGGCCTCTACAAGACCGAGCGGGTGTTGACCTCGCCGCAGGGCGTGGAGATCGTCACGCGCGAGGGCGGCCGCGTGCTCAACCTCTGCGCCAACAACTACCTGGGCCTGGCCGACCACCCGGAAGTCGTGGCAGCCGCAGCGCAGGCCCTGCGCACGCATGGTTTCGGCATGGCCTCGGTCCGCTTCATCTGCGGCACCACCGACCTGCACAAGGCCCTGGAGGAGGCCCTGGCCCGCTTCGTCGGCGCGCAGGACGCCATCCTCTACGGCTCCTGTTTCGACGCCAACACCGGGCTGTTCGAGACCCTGCTCGGCGAGGAGGACGCCGTCATCTCCGATGCGCTCAACCACGCCTCCATCATCGACGGCATCCGCCTGTGCAAGGCAAGGCGGCTGCGCTACGCGCACACCGACCTGGCCGATCTCGAGCGCTGCCTCGAGGCCGCGGCCGATGCGCGCATACGGCTCATCGCCACCGACGGAGTGTTCAGCATGGACGGGGACATCGCCCCCTTGCCCGGGATCCTGGACCTGGCCCGTCGCCACGACGCCCTGGTGATGGTGGACGATTCGCACGCCACCGGCATCCTGGGGGCGAACGGCCGCGGCACGGCGGAATACCACGGTGTGCTGGGCGAGGTCGACATCACCACCTCCACCCTGGGCAAGGCCCTGGGCGGCGGGGTGGGCGGATTCACCGCGGCGCGCCGCGGCATCGTGGAGCTGCTGCGCCAGCGTTCGCGGCCCTATCTGTTCTCCAACACGCCGCCGCCCGCCATGGTGGCCGGCGCGCTCGAGGCCCTGGAGATCGTCGCGCGCGATGCCAGCCTGCGGGCAAGGCTGATGGACAACACGCGCGCATTCCGGGCCCGCATGACGGCGGCTGGCTTCGACATCCGGCCGGGCGGGCATCCCATCGTGCCGGTGATGCTGCACGAGGCCCCTCTCGCCCAGCGCATGGCGTCCGCCCTGTTCGAGGAGGGGGTCTATGTCGTCGCCTTCGCCTATCCCGTGGTGCCCGAAGGCCAGGCGCGCATCCGCGTGCAGGTGAACGCCGCCCACACGCCGGCCCAGATCGAGCGGGCCTGCGCGGCCTTCGCCCGCGCGGGGCGGCGGCTGGGGGTGCTGCCGGCCTGACCCGGTGCCCTGCGGGCCGACCTGCAACCGCTGGAGGTGCCAGGGACCGAGGTCCGAACGAACGCTCCGGACCCGGACGGCGCGGTGTCAGTCCGCGCCGCGCCGGTGCAGGACGGCCTTGGCGGCGTGTTCGTCGGTGAGCCGCTGGTCGCGTCGCTCGGCCTGGTGCAGTTCCCGCTTCTGGTGCCGCTGCGCGAGCACCTCGTAGGCCCTGACCTTCTGCCGTTCCGCCAGCCACAGCTTGTGGGCGGCCTCCCAGCGGCCATGGGTCTCCTCGACCGCCTGCGTCTGATGCCGGATGGCATGTTCGATCTTGGCCAGAAAGGCGTGGTAATCGCGCATCAGGTCCATGCGCATACCACCGCTCACGGTGTGCACCAGCCGGTCGCGGTATTCCTGGCGGAAGCCCTCCAGCTCCTGCAGGCGTCGCCTGGCCTCCTCCTCCTGGCGTTTGAGCAGCCGCAGCGTTCTCTCCGCCGCATCCATGCGATGGCGGGAGTGATCGAGCAGCGACTGCAGCGGAAATGGCCTGGCCACCGGCGATCAGACTTCCTCGTCCGGGTCGAGCCGCCTGGCCTCCTCTTCCAGCATGACGGGGATGCCGTCGCGGATGGGATAGGCGAGCCGATCCGCCTTGCAGATCAGTTCCTGGGCCTCCTTCCTGTGGATCAGCGGCCCTTTGCACAAGGGGCAGACCAGGATTTCAAGCAGCTTCGGATCCATGCGGGGGCGCGAGTCGGTTGAAGATGCAGCTTTGTAGCCCCGGATCGACGACGGCGTCAACCTCCAGCACCCAGTCGTCCGACCGTGCGAAGCGGGCGCATTTGACCGCATCCTTCTCGGTCATCACCACCGTGCCCGGCGGCAGATCCCGCTCACGGAAGGCATGGTGGTCGGGGAAGGGGTGGGGGACGACCTCCGCCCCTAGTTTGCGCAGCAGCTCGAAGAAGCGCTCCGGGTGCCCGATGCCCGCCACCGCCTGCATCCGTCGGCCGGTCAGCCAATCGAGGGGCTGTGTGCAGCCGGGGTTGCTCAGCTGACGCAGACGCCTGGGCGCGAGCCGCATCCGGTAGACGGGCGCCTTCACCCGCAGCCAGTCCGCCTCCCCGCCATGGACGACCACCGCGTCCACCTCATTCAGCCGCCCGGGCAGCTCACGCAGGGGACCGGCCGGCAGCGGCCAGCCGTTGCCGAAGCGGCGTACCCCGTCGACCACGGCGATCTCCACGTCGCGCGCCAGGGCATAGTGCTGCAGGCCGTCATCGGTGATGAGCACGTCCACCTCGGGATGGGCGGCGAGCAGGGCGCTACCCGCCTGCGCGCGCCGGCGGCCGATCCACACCGGCACACCGGCGCGTCGGGCCAACAGCAGGGGCTCGTCGCCCACCTCGGCGGGATCGCTGTCCGCGCGCACCGGGGCCGGACCGCCCTGGCTGCCGCCATAGCCGCGGCTCAGGATGCCGGGCCGCCATCCTGCCTGACGCAGCGCCTCGACCAGCCACAGGGTGAGCGGCGTCTTGCCCGTGCCGCCGACGCTGATGTTGCCCACCACGATCACCGGCACGGGCAGCCGATGCACCGGCAGCAGCCGGTAGCGGTAGGCCAGCCGGCGCAGCAGGCTGGCGGCGAGGAAGAGGCTGGCCAAGGGACGGCGCCAGAGCTGCCCCAATGAGCGTGCCGCAGGGCGCCACACCGGGGCGAGGGTCAAGGCGAGGCGTCGGGTTGGGTCTGGGTGACGAAGGTCACCCGGTTGAAGCCAGCCCGGCGGGCGGCGTCCATGACGTGGATGACCGCCTGATGGGTGGCGCGGGCATCGGCGGAGATGACCACGATGGGGTCGGGCCTGCCGCCGGCGGCCTGCACCAGGCTCTCCCGCAGGCTGTCCACGCCGCGGAAGGCCACCGCCGTGCCGTTGAGGTGGTAGTTGCCAGCCGCGTCGACATTGACCTCGATCTGGGCCGGGGTCTCCTTGGCCGTTTCCCCTTCCGCCTCGGGGAGGTTGATCTGCAGCTCGGCGAAACGGGCGTAGGTGGTGGTGATGACCAGGAAGATGATGATCACCAGCAGCAGGTCGATCAACGGGATCAGGTTGATCTCCGGCTCGTCGCGTCGCCAGCCGCGTTGGAAATTCACTTGCGCTCCCCGTGTACGATGTCCACCATGCGCAGGGCCTGCTGTTCCATCTCGACCAGCAGGGTATCGACCTTGGCGCGGTAGTAGCGGTAGAAGATCATGCTCGGGATGGCGACGATGAGGCCGTAGGCGGTGTTGTACAGGGCGATGGAGATGCCGTGCGCCAGCTTGGCCGGATTGCCGCCGCCAGGGCTTTGCGCGCCGAAGATCTCGATCATGCCGATGACGGTACCGAGCAGTCCGAGCAGCGGCGCCACGGTGGCGATGGTGCCCAGGGCGGTGAGATAGCGCTCGAGCTCGTGCGCCACGGAGCGGCCGGCTTCCTCCAGCGACTCCTTCATCAGCTCGCGGCTGCCGTTCATGCTGCGCAGCCCCGAGGCGAACACCCGCCCCATGGGCGAGCCTTCTGCCAGCGCGCGCAGGATGTCGCTGTTGATGCCGTGACGCCGCAGGTCTTCCAGGGTCTGCTCGAGCAGGTTGGGCGGGTTGATGAGGCGGGTGCGCAGGCTGTAGGCACGCTCGATGATGATGGCGAGCGCGATGATGGAGGCGAGGATGAGCGGCCAGATCGGCCACCCTGCGGCTTCGATGAGGGCTAGCACTCGCGGAACCTCGATAGGGATGAAAGGCGCGTAAATTGTGCCCGGCAGGCTGCAGGGGGGCAAGCCGCTTTATAATGTCGTCATCTGCCGGCGAGGCAGCCCACCGAGTCTGATGCCACCCTCTCTCACCGCCCCCTTCGCCACATCCAGGACATGATCAAACGCCTGATCCGCAGGATGCTGGGTCTGGCCGACAAGCGCAGCGGCCCGCTGATCCTGCCTCTGGCCGAACATGGCATCACGCGTTCGCGCATCTCCCCCTGTGCGTTGAAGGTCACGCGTCGGCTGCGCGAGGGCGGCTACCAGGCCTTCGTGGTGGGCGGCGCGGTGCGTGATCTATTGCTGGGGCGCGCACCCAAGGACTTCGACGTGGCCACCGATGCCACGCCCGAGCAGGCCAAGGCCCTGTTTCGGCGTGCGCGCATCATCGGCCGGCGTTTTCGCATCGTGCACGCGTACTGCGGCGCCGAGACCATCGAGATCACCACCTTTCGCGCCGCCAACCCCCAGGGCGATGAGGAGGACGAGGAGCGGGTCACCACGGAGGACGGCCTGATCCTGCGCGACAACGTCTTCGGCAGCCAGGAGGGCGATGCCGCCCGCCGCGATTTCACCGTCAACGCGCTGTATTACGACCCCGAGCGCGAGGAGGTGTGGGACTGGCACGGGGGCGTGGCGGACGCCAGGCGGCGCGTGCTGCGCATGATCGGCGACCCGGCCACCCGCTACAAGGAGGACCCGGTGCGCATGCTGCGCGCCGCGCGCTTCGCGGCCAAGCTGGATTTCCACATCGACCCGGCCACCCGCGCGCCCATCGCCGAGCTCGCCCCGCTGCTCGCCCGCATCCCGCCGGCGCGCCTGTTCGACGAGATGATGAAGCTGCTGCTGTCGGGACACGCCGAGCGCGGCGTGCGTCAGCTGCGGGCGGAGGGCCTGCACCATGGCATCCTGCCCATGCTCGACGCCATCCTCGACGATCCTGCCCGCCAGGGCTTTCTGCACGCCGCCCTGCACGACACCGACGAGCGCGTGCGCCAGGGCCAGTCCGCCTCCCCCGCCTTCATGCTGGCCGGCCTGCTCTGGTTCGACATGCAGGCCCTCTGGCAACGCCATCGCGAGGCCGGCGAGCCGCCCCAGGCGGCCTTGCACGCCGCCATGCACGAGACGCTCGAGCGGCAGCGCGAGGCGTTGGCCTTTCCGCGCCGCTTCGACGGCATGATCAAGGAGATCTGGGCGCTGCAGCCGCGCTTCGAACAGCGCAGCGGCGCCCGTCCCTACCGTCTGCTCAGTCACCCGCGCTACCGCGCCGGCTACGATTTCCTGGTCATCCGTGCCCGTGGCGGCGACGCGCCGCAGGAGCTGGCCGACTGGTGGACCGCCTTCCAGGACGCGGACGAGCGAAGGCGTGCCGAGATGCTGCTGCCGACCTCCGGCGAGGGGGCGCGCCGGCGCCGCCGGCGCAAGCGCCGCCCGCGCGAGACCGGCGTGCTCGAGGCCCAGGCAGGTTGAGACTATGGCTGCCCCTTACGTCGACAGCTTCATCGCCCTGGGCGCCAACCTCGGCGACCCCCTGGCGCAGATCCTGCGCGCGATCGAGGAGCTGGCGCGTCTGCCCGCCACCCGACTGCGCGGCCGCTCCTCGCTCTACCGCAGCCGACCGGTGGGCGGGCCCGCGCAACCGGATTACGTCAATGCCGTGGCCAGGCTGTCCACGCGCCTGCCCCCGCGCGAACTGCTGCGACACTGCCTGGCCATCGAGGCCCGCCACGGCCGCCGTCGCAACGGCAAGAACACCCCGCGCACCCTGGACCTAGACCTCCTGCTCTATGACGGCCTCATCATGCAGGTGCCCGGCCTCACCCTGCCTCACCCGCGCTTGCACGAACGCGGCTTCGTGCTGCAGCCGCTGGCGGAGATCGCGCCCGACGTCATCATCCCGGGCAGGGGCGAGGTGCGTCGTTTGCTGGCCACAGTGGATGTGAGCGACCTCGTGCGCCTGAGCGAACCCGGCCGCCGCGTCGCCGCGAGCTGATGTTGATCGAACGCTTCCAATACATCGCCGTGGAAGGACCCATCGGCGTCGGCAAGACCAGCCTGGCCGCCAAGCTCGCACGCCTGCTCGATGCCGAGCTGCTGCTGGAGCAGGCCGATGCCAACCCCTTCCTCGCCCGTTTCTACGAGGATCGCCGGCGCTACGCGCTGCCCACGCAGCTCGCCTTCCTGCTCTCGCGCCATGAACAGTGCCGGCAGCTCGCGCAGGGCGACCTGTTCGGCCGGGCGCGGGTGGCCGATTTCCTGCTCGACAAGGACGCCTTGTTCGCGTGCATCAACCTGGACGAGACGGAATTCCAGCTCTACCAGAAGCTCTACGCCGACCTGCGGCCCCTCGCCCCCACGCCCGACCTGGTCATCCACCTGCAGGCCTCTCCTGCCACCCTGATGGAGCGCGTGCGCCGTCGCGGCCGCGCCTATGAGCGCCAGCTCGACGAGGCCTATCTGACCGAGTTAGTCAATGGTTATGCGAAATTCTTCTACCATTACGAGGCCGCGCCTCTGCTGATCGTCAACAGCGAACACCTCAATTTCGCCGACCGGCAGGAGGATTTCGAACTGCTCGTGCGCCGCATCCACGAGATGCGCGGCACGCGCGAATTCTTCAATCGGGGGGGCTGATGTTCCTGCCGCAACTGCTCAAGAAGGCCGCCAAGGGCGAGAAGCTGGTGGCGCTGACCTGCTACGACGCGAGCTTCGCCCGACTCCTAGTGCGCTGCGGCATCGACATCCTGCTGGTGGGGGATTCGCTCGGCATGACCATACAGGGACACGCCACCACGCTGCCCGTCACCCTCGAGCAGATGGTCTATCACACGGAGGCCGTGGCACGGGGGGCGGAGGGCGGCGCCCTGATCCTGGCCGACCTGCCCTTCGGCAGCTACCAGCAGGGGCCGGAGCAGGCATTCGCCGCCGCCGCCCGGCTCCTCGCCGCGGGGGCGAACATGGTCAAGCTCGAAGGCGGCGGCGTCATGGCGCCCACGGTCGCCTTCCTCACCCAGCGTTGCGTGCCGGTGTGCGGCCATCTGGGGCTTTTGCCCCAGTCGGTGAACCAGACCGGCTATGCCCCCCAGGGACGCGAGGCCGCCAGCGCCACTCAGCTGCTGCGCGACGCGGAGGATCTGATGCAGGCCGGCGTCAAGATGATGGTGCTGGAATCCATCCCCTCCGTGCTCGCGGAGGAGGTCACGCAGCGACTGGCCGTGCCCACCCTCGGCATCGGCGCCGGCCCCTATTGCAACGGCCAGGTGCTCGTCCTGCAGGACATGCTGGGGCTCACACCCAAGCCGCCGCGCTTCGCCAAGGATTTCATGGCCGGTGCCCTGTCCCTGGAGGAGGCGGTGCTGAGCTACGCGCGTGCGGTGCGCGCGGGCGAGTTTCCCGGCCCGGAACACTGCGTCTAGCCCGGATATTCCATTAGACCGCCCATCAATTCGACCTGATCGTGCGCCATCATGAAACATCCGGCTAGCCGCCAGCGGGGAAGCGGCGCATGCGACTGATCCACGACCCGGAAGCGCTGCGGCGCGCCCTCGCCGGTGCGTCGGATACGGCATTCGTGCCGACCATGGGCAACCTGCACGCAGGCCATCTCGCCCTCGTGCGCCAAGCCGGCCAGGCGGGCAGGCCGGTGGTCGTGAGCATCTTCGTCAACCCCCTGCAATTCGGCGCTGGCGAGGACTACGACCGCTATCCGCGCACCCTGGAGGCGGACTGCGCCCTGCTCGAGCAGGCCGGTGTGGACTTCGTCTTCGCGCCCGATGCGGCCAGCCTCTATCCGGAGCCCCAGCGCTTTCTCGTGCAGCCGCCGCTGGCCGATGACCTGTGCGGCGCCTTCCGGCCCGGCCACTTCGCCGGGGTGTGCACCGTGGTGCTCAAGCTCTTCAACATCGTGCAGCCGCGCTGGGCCGTGTTCGGCCGCAAGGACTACCAGCAGCTCTTCCTGATCAAGGCCATGGTGCGCCAGTTCAACCTACCCATCGAGGTCCTGGAGGGCGAGACGGTGCGCGCCGCGGATGGCCTGGCCCTGTCCTCCCGCAATGCCTACCTCAGTGCCGCCCAGCGTGCGGAGGCGCCGCGCCTGTATGCGACGCTCGACCGCCTCAGGCAGCGCATCGAGGCCGGGGTGCCCGACCTGACGGCCCTGGAGACGGCGGCCAGGGCAGAACTCGAGGCGCACGGCTGGCAGGTGGACTATGTCTCGGTGCGCAGCCGCGCCACCCTGCGGCCCCCTGCGGCCGGGGAACGCGCACTCGTCGCGCTGGGCGCCGCCCGCCTCGGCGAGACACGCCTGATCGACAACGTGGAAGTGAACCGACCGGGCCAGACGGTATAATGTCCACTCTGTCGACACCGATCTCGATCCGCCATGCAACGATCCATGCTCAAATCCAAGCTGCACCGGGTGAGCGTGACTGCGTCCCAGCTGGGTTATGAGGGCTCCTGCGCCATCGACGAGGCGCTGCTCGAGGCCGCCGACATCCGCGAGTACGAGCGCATCGAGATCTACAACGTCAACAACGGCGAGCGCTTCGCCACCTATGCCATCCGCGCCGCCCGTGGCAGCGGCACGGTCTCCGTGAACGGCGCCGCGGCGCGCAAGGCGGCGGTCGGCGACGTGCTGATCATCGCCAGCTATGCCACCTACACCGAGGTGGAACTCAACGCCTACCAGCCCAGGCTGGTCTACGTCGACGGCCACAACCGCATCGCCCGCATCGGCAGCGAGATCCCGGCGCAGGCGGCCTGATATACCTGCGGCGTTCAGGTTACAACGCCCATCCCCGGACGTGTCATGCCCTATTCGGACACCTAGGAGTCTGTCGGACTTGAGACTGATCTACTGCGCCGGTGGGAAGAGCGGTCCATTTTCCCCCGATTTCTCGTTGCATAGGCCCACTATGCGCCTCGAAATCGTGAAAAACTG
>JBBIKZ010000004.1:0-53661 GCA_037445185.1 Hydrogenophilales bacterium
CGCGCGCACAGACCCGAAAGCGGGCGCGTAGCGGCCTCACCTTCCGGGTGAGCGTGCTCGGAGGCGCAAACGTCAGGTTCCATGCGTCTTTGCGAAGGCCAAGGAGCGGTCAACTGAGGTTTTTAGGTTCAAGTGAGCAGACCGGGAAGCGTCAGAGCTGGGCGAGGCCCATGGCCTCGCGCACGTCGCGCATCGTCTCGCGGGCCAGGTCGCGGGCCTTTTCGCAGCCGTCGGCGATGATGTTGCGCACCATGTCGGGGTCCTCGGTGAGCGCTCTGGCGCGTTCTTGGATGGGGGCGAGCTCGCGCAGCACCGCATCGATCACCGGCTGCTTGCACTCCAGGCAGCCTATCCCCGCCGTGGTGCAGCCCTGGCGCACCCACTGCTTTTGCTCCTCGCTGGCATAGACCTGGTGCAACTGCCAGACCGGGCACTTGTCCGGGTTTCCCGGATCGCTGCGGCGGATGCGGGCCGGGTCGGTCGGCATGGTGCGGATCTTTTTACTCACCGTCTGCGGGTCCTCGCGCAGGGCGATGGTGTTGTTATAGGACTTGGACATCTTCTGTCCGTCCAGGCCAGGCATCCTGGCAGAGGTCGTGAGCAGGGCCTCTGGCTCTGTGAGGATCATCTTGCCGCCGCCCTCCAGATAGCCGTAGAGGCGCTCCATGTCACCCAAGCTCAGGTTCTGCGTCTCCGCCAGCAGGGCACGCGCCGCGTCCAGCGCGGCCTCGTCACCCTGCTCCTGGTAGCGTGTGCGCAGCTCCTCGTAGAGTTTGGCCTTTTTGCTGCCCAGTTTGCGGATGGCGGCCTGCGCCTTTTCCTCGTAGCCCGGCTCCTTGCCATAGAGGTGGTTGAAGCGGCGGGCGATCTCGCGCGCGAATTCGATGTGCGGCACCTGGTCCTCCCCCACCGGCACCTTGTTCGCCCGGTAGATGAGGATGTCGGCCGCCTGCAACAGGGGATAGCCCAGGAAACCGTAAGTGGAGAGATCACGGTCGTGCAGCTTCTCTTGCTGCTCCTTGTAGGTGGGCACGCGCTCCAGCCACCCCAGCGGCGTCATCATGGACAGCAACAGGTGCAGCTCGGCGTGTTCGATCACCTGGGACTGGATGAACAACGTGGCGTTGGAGGGATCCACCCCCGCAGCCAGCCAGTCGATCACCATCTGCCGGGTGTTGTCCTCGATGGAGAGCGGGTCGTCGTAATGGGTGGTGAGGGCATGCCAGTCGGCGACGAAGAACAGACACTCGTATTCGTGCTGCAGTTGCAGCCAGTTTTTCAGCACCCCGTGGTAGTGCCCCAGATGCAGGCTGCCGGTGGGGCGCATGCCGGAGAGGACGCGATCGGCGTACATGGCAGGGTTCAGGTTACAGGAGACGGGTTTCAGTTGAGGATGATCTGGATCAGGGCCAGCAGCTCGATGGCATGCAGGCCGAAGACCGTGGCGCACAGCGCGATGACGGCCTGGATCATGGGCCACAGGAAGACCCCGAGCAGACCGGTGAAGATGAGGGCGAGCAGGATGAACAGGCCGTAGGGTTCGACGCGGGCGAGGCCGTAGGCGAGCCGCGGCGGCAACAGGCTCACCGCGATGCGTCCGCCGTCCAGGGGCGGCACCGGCAGCAGGTTGAGTGACATCAGGATGGCGTTGATGAACACCCCAGCCGCCCCCATCAGCGCCAGCGGCATGGCGAAGGCGCTGCCCTGGATGAGGAAGGACAGCTTGATCATCGCCGTCCAGAACAAGGCCATGAGCAGGTTGGCGCCCGGCCCGGCGGCCGCCACCCACAACATGTCCTGCTTGGGGCGGTGCAGATTGCGGAAGTTGACCGGCACGGGTTTTGCCCAGCCGAACAGGATGCCGCCCGCACCCGCCAGCTTGGACAGCAACAGGATGCCCAAGGGCACCAGGATGGTCCCGACCGGATCGACATGGCGCAGCGGATTGAGGCTGATGCGCCCTGCCAGTTCGGCGGTGCGGTCGCCGAAACGGCGCGCGGCATAGCCGTGGGCGGCCTCGTGCAGGGTGATGGCGTAGACGACCGGCAGTGCGAACACGGCGATCTTCTGAATGAGGCTCAGCTCCAAGATACGGACTGTCTCCCTAAATGCGCCTCATACGGCCGTGCCGAAGGACGCAAGCCCCCCAGCGGGGGCAGCGAAGGCCGTGCGCTCGGGGGCCGTTTCATTCCAGCCCCAGGAGGCGTGGATCGCCGCGGCCCCGCCTGATGACCTCGGGCGCCTCGCCGGTCAGATCGATGACCGTGGTGGGTTCCAGGCTGCAGGGGCCTGCGTCCAGGATCACATCCAGCTGCTTCTCCAGGCGGCCCCGAATCTCCACGGCGTCGTTCATCGGCTGCTCGTCGTCCGGGAGGCTCAGGGTCATGGACAGGATGGGTTCGGTGAGCTCGGTCAGCAGGGCCGAGACCACGGCGTGGTCGGGCACCCGCAGGCCGATCGTGTTGCGCTTGGGGTGCAGCAGGCGCCGGGGCACCTCGCGGGTCGCCTCCAGGATGAAGGTGAAGCCGCCCGGCGTGGCGGCCTTGAGCAGGCGGTACTGGCGATTGTCCACCCTCGCGAAATGGGCGATCTCGGACAGATCGCGGCAGACCAGGGTGAAGTGATGCCTGTCGTCCACCTGGCGGATGGCGCGGATGCGCTCCATGCCCTCCTTGTTGCCGATCATGCAACCCAACGCGTAGCTGGAGTCGGTGGGATAGGCCATGATGCCGCCGCCCCGCAGGATGCGCACCGTCTCGCGGATGAGGCGCGGCTGCGGGTTGTCCGGATGGACGCTGAAGTACTGGGCCACGGGCTCGGAATCACCATGTGGCCCAGAGGGGGCGGCAGATCGACGGCAAAGGCATCAGCCGGCCCAATTCGCGCCCGCCCTCGCCGGGGGCGTGGAAGTCCGAGCCACAGGAGGCATACAGACCGAATTGATCCGCCAGTTCGGCGAAAACCGGCACCTGCTCGGGGGTATGGCTGCCGGTGACGACCTCGATCGCCTCGCCGCCCAGGTCGCGGAACTCCGCCAGCAGGGCACGCATTGTGTCCCGGCCGAAGCTGCAGCGACCGGGGTGGGCCAGCACCGCCTGCCCGCCAGCGGCATGGATCCAGCCCACCGCCTGGGACAGGCTGGCCCACTCATGCGGCACGTAGCCGGGCTTGCCCTTGACCAGATACTTCCGGAACACGGTCTTCACGTCCTTGACGTAGCCCTCCTCGGCCAGGAAGCGGGCGAAGTGGGTGCGGCCGATCAGGTCCGGGTTGACCGCATGGGCATAGGCCCCCGCCAGGGCGCCGGGGATGCCGATACGGGCGAGGGCCTCGCCCATCCGGTTCGCGCGCTCGGCACGCCCGGCCCGGTTGGCCTGCAGCCCGGCGAGGAGATCCGGGTGTTGCGGATCCACCCTCAGGCCTACCACGTGCAGGGTGTGTCCGCGCCAGGTCACGGAGATCTCCACGCCGGTGACGTAACGCAGCCCCAAGGCCTCGGCCGCCCTCGCCGCTTCGGCCTGGCCACGCACCTCGTCGTGGTCGGTCAGGGAGAGAACGTCGACCCCCTGCGCATGGGCACGCGCGACCAGGGCGGCAGGGCTGAGCACGCCATCGGACGCGGTCGAATGGCAGTGGAGGTCGAAAATCACCAGGAAATCAGGCTTGAGGGAGCGCTTGCTATCATAGCAAAATGGTCGCAGGCCGGCCATGCGGCCCATCGACACGACACCTCCATGAAGCTGCTGTTCGACCTCTTCCCCGTCATTCTCTTCTTCGCCGCGTATCAGTTGGGCGCGGCCCACCCGAAAAGCGCCCAGGCCGCCCTGGACGCCTTCGGCGTGCACCTGCACGCGGCGGCCAAACCGGGTGTTTTCCTCGCCACGCTGGTGGCCATCCTGGCCACGCTGCTGCAGGTGGGCTGGGTCTGGCTGCGGCATCGCAGGGTGGAGGCCATGCTCTGGCTCTCTCTCGCACTGATCGTGGTGTTTGGCGGCGTCACCCTCCTCCTGCAGGACGAGGTCTTCATCAAGTGGAAGCCGACCGTGCTGTACTGGATGTTCGCCCTCGCCCTGGGGCTGGCCCCGGTCCTGTTCGAGCGCAACCTCATCCGACTTCTGATGGAGCAGCAGGTCACCCTGCCCAATCCCGTCTGGGATAGACTCAACCTCGGCTGGACCGCCTTCTTCGTCTTCCTGGGGGTGGCCAATCTGTTTGTGGCCTATCAGTTTTCCACCGACACCTGGGTCAACTTCAAGCTGTTCGGCACCATGGGGCTGATGCTGGTCTTCATCCTCGGCCAGAGCTTCTACCTGACCCGACACATCAAGGAGAGCGAATGAACCGCTATTACGCCATCGTCGGCGAGGACGTGCCGGACAGCCTGCCCCTGCGACAGGCCGCCCGTCCCGCACACCTGGCGCGTCTCGAGGCCCTGCGGGATGAGGGGCGGCTCCTCCTGGCCGGCCCTTTCCCGGCCATCGACGGCCCCGATCCGGGGCCGGCCGGTTTCAGCGGCAGCCTCATCGTGGCCGCATTCGAGAGCCTCGAGTCGGCGCGCGCCTGGGCCGATGCCGACCCCTACGCAGCCGCCGGCGTCTATGCACGGGTCAGCGTCCGACCGTTCGAGAAGGTGCTGCCATGAAGGGTGCCGACACCGAGGCGCTGATGCGCACCTGCCTGGCCAGCCTGGAGCCCGAGTCGGTGGAGATCACCGACGAGAGTGCCCTGCACGCCGGGCACGCGGGCGCCCGCTCCGGTGGTGGGCACTTTCAGCTCACCATCGTCTCCAAGCACTTTACCCACCTCAATTCGGTGTCCCGTCATCGTCTGGTCTACCAGGCGCTCGGGCCGCTCATGGGCAGCCGCATCCACGCCCTCGGCATCACCGCACTGAGCCCCGACGAACTCTGAATTCACCCAGCAAAGGATAGCAATGAAACGCCACCCTGCACTGCTTCTGCTCGCCTGCCTCGCCCTCGGCACGGGCCCGGCCCAGGCCGATTCCGCCACCGACACGGCCAAGCCCATCGCCGTGGTCAATGGCGTGGCAATACCGCCCCTGTATGCCGAATTCCTGCGCACTGCCCGCCAGGCCAGGGGGCAACCCATGGAGGCATTGACTGATGCGAATATCCGCGAGGCACTGGTAATGGCCGAAGTGCTCGCGCAGGAGGCCCAGCGCGTCGGTCTGGACAAGGACCCGCGCATCAGCGCCCTGATCGATTTCCAGCGCAAGGAACTGCTGGGCAGGGCCTTACTGGAGGATCATCTGCGCAAAAACCCGATCAGCGAGGAAACGGTCCGCGCCGAATACACCAAGGCGAAGGAGCGCGCCGGAGACACGGAATACCGTGTGCGGCACATCCTGGTGCCGAGCGAGAAGGAAGCGCGCGACATCATCGCCCGCATCAAGACCCGCAAGGCCAAATTCGAGGACCTGGCCAGGCAGTTCTCGAAGGACCCGTCGGCTGGAAACGGCGGCGATCTCGGCTGGGTCGCGCCCGCCGGCCTGGTCGCCGAATTCGCCGAGGCGATGACCAAGCTCAAAAAGGGCCAATTGGGCGACAACCCGGTGCAGACTCGCTTCGGCTGGCACGTCATCCGACTCGACGATGTCCGCTCCCTGCAATTCCCATCCTACGAGCAGGCCCGCGATCGCATCGTGCAGCAGCTGCAACAGATCGCCGTCCGCAACTACGCGCGCGAACTGAGCAGCAAGGCGAAGGTGGAGTGAACCCGCTTTACCGAACTTTGATTGTCTAACATAGCGACCAAACAGGGGCCACAGGCCGGCCTTCAGGCAGTCGATGGTGTTGTTACGATTGACGTGCCCGAACACGGTAATGGTCGACCGCTCGCCTGCGTGCTGAGTTGTGTGTGATGGCGATAAACCGTGAGATGCGTCGGTTTGGTTCGGTCGCCGATCGTTGTGATAAGATACCCAACCGCATGCCGGATATTCGATCTAGACCACGATGAGCGAAAAAGAACGCCACAACCTGCAGGACATGTTCCTCAACACCCTGCGCAAGGAACATATCCCCTGCGCCATATTCCTGGTCAATGGCATCAAGCTGGTGGGCAAGATCGAATCCTTCGATCAGTACATGGTGCTGTTGCGCGGCAACTATCAGGCCGTGCAGGCCATCTTCAAACACGCCATCTCCACCGTATCGCCCATGCGGCAGGTCAGCCTGCCGCCCAGGTATGCCGGCAAGCCGGAAGCGTAAACCCGGCCACCGGGGCGTCCATCGGGCAGCCTTGCTCAGCGCTCGTGGCTGTGCGCTGGCTGTAATGTCCACCCGTCTGAGTGAACCAGCCATGGCCGGCAGGCAGCCCCAGACATGAACGCAATGCGCCTGACATGAATGGTTGCCACCCCCCCAGCCTTTCTGTGGGCCACGCGCCCATTCCTCGCTGCACTTGGGTCGAGCACTGCATGCTGTCTTGCGCCCAGTGGTCTGCTCCCGCCAGCGGGCAAGGGGCGCTTGGAGATTGGCCGTCGCCGACTTTCACGGCAGCCATACGACCAGTAACGAGGTAATGGTCGGTGGCTGCCGCCAATGGCCGTGGCCAAACCTTGTGTCAAAGCCAGGGATACTCGGCATGGCCCGCGTGGCGCGCAACCATCACGCTTCCTCCTGCTCAACCACTTTCTCCAGGCCGGACAACTTTTCGCCCTCGCCCAGGCTGATCAGCGTCACCCCTTGGGTGGAGCGGCCGAGGCTGCGGATCTCCTTGACCCGGGTGCGGATGAGCACACCGCCGGTGGTGATGAGCATGATCTCGTCGTCCTCGTCCACCAGCGTGGCGGCGACCACCTTGCCGTTGCGGGCCGTGGTCTGGATGGCAATCATGCCCTGGCCACCGCGGCCGTGGCGGGTGTATTCGGTGATTGGGGTGCGCTTGCCGTAACCGTTCTCCGTCGCGGTGAGGACGAACTGTGCCTCGTTCTCGGCCACCAGCAGGGCGATCACCTGGGCGCCGGCGGGGAGCTTCATGCCGCGCACGCCGCGGGCGGTGCGGCCCATGGGCCGCACGTCGTTCTCGTCGAAGCGGTTGGCCTTGCCCTCGTCGGTGACCAGCATGACATCGTGCTTGCCGTCGGTGATGGCCACGCCGATCAAGTGGTCGCCCTCGTCCAGGCTGACGGCGATGATGCCGCTCGCCCGCGGGCGCGAGAACTCGGACAGGGGGGTCTTTTTCACCGTGCCCAGGGCGGTGGCCATGAAGACGAAGCGGTCCTCGGCGAACTCCTTGACCGGCAGGATAGCGGTGATCTTCTCCCCCTCTTCCACCTTCAGCAGGTTGATGATCGGTTTGCCGCGGCTTGTGCGGCTGCCCTGGGGGACCTCATAGACCTTGAGCCAGAACATCCGCCCCTTGTTGCTGAAGCACAGGATGTAGTCGTGGCTGTTGGCGATGAAGAGGTTCTCGATGAAATCCTCCTCTTTGGTCGTGGTCGCCTGCTTGCCCCGCCCGCCGCGCTTCTGGGTGCGATATTCGTCCAGCGGCTGCGCCTTGATGTAACCTGCGTGCGACAGGGTCACGACCACGTCCTGCGGCGCAATGAGGTCCTCCAGGCTGAAGGACTGCGCCTCGGCGATGATCTCGCTGCGGCGCCGGTCGCCGAATTGCTGTTTCACCGCGGCCAGCTCCTCGGCGATGATGCGGGTGACGCGCTCCGGCTTGTCCAGGATGTCGAGCAGATCGGTGATGCGCGCCATGACCTCCTTGTACTCGGAGAGGATCTTGTCCTGTTCCAGATTGGTCAGGCGTTGCAGCTGCATCTCGAGGATGCGCTGGGCCTGCACGGCGGAGAGGTGATAGCCATCCGCCTTGAGACCGTACTCGGGTGCCAGATCGACGGGCCGATAAGCCTCACCGTGGGCGCGTGCGAGCATCTGCTCGACCAGGGCGGAGCGCCAGGGCCTGCCCATGAGGGCGGACTTGGCCTCGGCCGGGGTGGCCGAGGCCTTGATGAGGGCGATGATCTCGTCCACATTGGCCAGGGCCACGGCCAGGCCCTCCAGGATGTGACCGCGCTCGCGCGCCTTCTTCAGTTCGAACTGAGTGCGGCGGGTGATCACCTCGCGCCGGTGGCGCAGGAAGGCATCCAGCAGCTGTTTGAGGTTGAGCAGCCGCGGCTGGCCGTCCAGCAGGGCCACCATGTTCATGCCGAAGCTGTCCTGCATCTGGGTGAGCTTGTACAGCTTGTTCAGGATCACCTCGGGCATCTCGCCGCGACGCAACTCGATCACCACCCGCATGCCGGACTTGTCCGACTCGTCGCGGATCTCGGTGATGCCCTCGATGGCCTTCTCCCGCACCAGCTCGCCGATCTTGGCGCAGAGGGCGGCCTTGTTCACCTGGTAGGGCAGCTCGTCGATGATGATGGCCTGGCGGCCGCCGCCCTTCTCGATGTCCTCGAAGTGGCACTTGGCGCGCATGACCACCCGGCCGCGGCCGGTGCGGTAGCCCTCGCGCACCCCGTCGAGGCCGTAGATGATGCCGGCGGTGGGGAAGTCCGGCGCGGGCACCCGCTCGATGAGGTCGTCCACGTCCAGCTCCGGGTCCTCCAGCAGGGCCAGGCAGGCATCCACGATCTCCCCCAGGTTGTGCGGCGGGATGTTGGTGGCCATGCCCACGGCGATGCCGGAGGAGCCGTTGATGAGCAGGTTGGGG
Organism: Hydrogenophilales bacterium; assembly: GCA_037445185.1. GTDB lineage: Bacteria > Pseudomonadota > Gammaproteobacteria > Burkholderiales > Thiobacillaceae > JANWZL01. Next base: position 8,686 of record JBBIKZ010000004.1, read on the forward strand.
ACCTTGGCCGGCAGGACCAGGGGCTCCAGTTCCTTGCCGTCGTAGTTGGGACCGAAATCCACCGTCTCCTTGTCGATGTCGGCCAGCAGCTCGCCGGTGAGTTTCTCCAGACGGCACTCGGTGTAGCGGTAGGCCGCGGGTGAGTCGCCGTCCACCGAGCCGAAATTGCCCTGGCCATCCACCAGCGGGTAGCGCATGGAGAAGTCCTGCGCCATGCGCACCAGGGCATCGTAGGTGGCCGTGTCGCCATGGGGGTGATACTTGCCCAGCACGTCACCGACCACCCGCGCGCATTTGACGTAGGGCCGGTTCCAGACATAGTTCGATTCGTGCATGGCGTAGAGGATGCGGCGGTGCACCGGCTTGAGGCCGTCGCGCGCATCCGGCAGCGCCCGCCCCACGATCACGCTCATGGCGTAATCGAGGTAGGAGCGGCGCATCTCCTCTTCCAGGCTGACGGGCAGCGTTTCCTTGGCGAATTGTTCCATTGGGGAGGGGGTTATAGGTGTTGAAATAAGCCGGAAATTTTACCATGCGGCCTGCCCCCGCCCCGGCGCCTGCGCGTACCCCTTGTGCGCGGCAGGGAGTGGCCCGTACGATCATGCCCATGCCGCCAGCCCTGGACGTCGATCTGCGCATCGATCCGACCTGGATCATCCCAGTGGATTCCGATGCTGCGGTCCTCACCGACCATGCCGTCGTCGTCGACGCCGGCCGCATCCTGGACATCCTGCCCGGGGGCGATGCCGATGCCCGCTACCGGGCACGAACCCACCGTCGCCTGGCCGACCACGCCCTCATCCCGGGGCTCGTCAACCTGCACACCCATGCGGCCATGACCCTGCTCAGGGGTTATGCCGACGATCTTCCCCTCATGACCTGGCTGCAGGGGCACATCTGGCCGGCCGAACGGCGCTGGGTATCGCGCGAATTCGTCCTCGACGGCACGCGGCTCGCCTGTCTGGAGATGCTCAAAGGCGGCATCACCTGTTTCAACGACATGTACTTCTTTCCCGAGGCCACCGTTGAAGCGGCCGTCGAGGCCGGGATGCGGGTGGTCGCGGGCATCATCGTCATCGACTTCCCCTCCAACTACGCGGCCGACCTCGATGCCTATCTGGACAAGGGGCTGGCGATGCGCGACGCGCTACGCCATGAGGCCAGGGTCAGTTTCTGCATGGCCCCGCATGCCCCCTATTCCGTGAGCGACCGCAGTCTGGAAAAGCTCTTCGTCTACGCCAGGCAGCTGGACCTGCCCATCCACATCCACGTCCACGAGACCCACGAGGAGCTTCGCCAGAGCGAAGAGCAACACGGGGTCAGGCCCCTGGCCCGCCTGCGCCATCTCGGTCTGCTGGGACCGGATTTCATCGCCGTGCACGCCGTGCACCTGCTGGCGGCGGAGATCGACCTGCTGGCGGAACATGGTTGCCATGTCGCCCACTGCCCCACCTCCAACCTGAAACTCGCCAGCGGCATCGCGCCCACGACCGAGCTGCTGGCCAAGGGCGTGAACGTCGGGCTCGGGACCGACGGCGCGGCCAGCAACAACCGTCTGGACTGCTGGCAGGAGATGCGTCTGGCAGCCCTGTTGGCCAAAGGGGTGAGCGGGCGACCGGAGGCCCTGCCCGCCCACCAGGCCCTGCGCATGGCGACCCTGGACGGCGCACGCGCCCTCGGTTTGGACACGCGCATCGGCTCGATCACGATCGGCAAAGAGGCCGACCTCGCCGCCGTGGACCTCTCCGGTCCCGCCACCCAACCATGCTTCGACCCGATCTCTCAGCTCGTCTACAGCGCCGGGCGCGAGGATGTCACCCATGTCTGGGTGGCCGGCCAGGAGGTGGTGCGGGACCGCCGTTGCCTGACCCTGGACGAGGGCGAGGTCCTCGCCGGTGCGCAGCGCTGGCGGCAGCACCTGAGCCCCTGAGCAGTCCGCCCATCTCTTCTTCCCTCACCGCCACCTCCCGCCACTGTCCGGGCGCAAGCCCATCCACGGTCCAGGGCCCGATCGCCCAGCGGATGAGACGCAGGGTCGGGTGGCCCACCTTGGCGGTCATGCGGCGCACCTGACGATTCTTGCCTTCCGTGAGCCGGATGCGCAGCCAGGCCGTCGGGATCAACTTTCGCTCGCGGATCGGCGGATTGCGCGGCCAGAGTCCTTCAGGTGCGGGCATCACCTCGACCTCGGCCGGCCGGGTGACGAAGTCGCCTAGGTCGACCCCGCGGCGCAGCTGCGCGAGCGCCTGCCCGGACGGCACCCCCTCGACCTGCACCCAGTAGGTCTTGGGTCGCTTGTGACGTGGATCCGTCAGCCGATGCTGGAGCCGGCCATCGTCGGTTAGAATCAACAGACCTTCGCTGTCCCTGTCCAGCCGGCCGGCGGCATAGACCCCGGGCACGCGGACGTAGTCCCCCAGGCCGGGATGTCCGTCATGCGGCGTGAACTGGCTCAGCACGCCATAGGGCTTGTTGAACAGGATTAGACGGCCCAACGGATTTCTTTCCACACAGGAGCGCACGTGAACAGCCCGATCGAGATCCCCCCAGGCGAGAAGATCAGCGTCAACGCCGATTACTCCCTCAACGTGCCGGACCGGCCCATTATCCCTTTCATCGAGGGCGATGGCATAGGCGTGGACATCACCCCCGTCATGCGCCGGGTGATCGATGCCGCCGTGAGCAAGGCCTATGGCGGCAAGCGGGTGATCGCCTGGATGGAGGTCTATGCCGGTGAGAAGGCCACCCGACTCTACGGCGCGGACAGCTGGTTGCCGGACGAGACGGTGCAGGCGGTGCGCGAATACGTGGTGTCGATCAAGGGACCGCTGACCACGCCGACCTCGGGCGGCATCCGCTCGCTCAATGTCGCCCTGCGCCAGCTGCTGGATCTTTACGTCTGCCTGCGCCCGGTGCGCTATTTCCAGGGCGTGCCCTCGCCGGTCAAGGCGCCGGAGAAGGTGGACATGGTCATCTTCCGCGAAAACACCGAAGACATCTATGCCGGCGTCGAATGGGAGGCCGGCAGTGCCGAGGCGCAGAAGGTCATCCAGTTCCTGCAACAGGAAATGGGCGTGAAGAAGATCCGCTTCCCCGCATCTTCCGCCATCGGCATCAAGCCGGTGTCCGTCGAGGGTTCGGAGCGGCTCATCCGCAAGGCGATCGAGTACGCCATCGCCAACGGCCGCAAATCGGTGACCCTGGTGCACAAGGGCAACATCATGAAGTACACCGAGGGGGGCTTCAAGAAATGGGGCTATGAGCTCGCCGCGCGGGAGTTCGGCGCCACACCGATCGGCGACGGTCCGTGGCTGCAGTTGCCGCCCGAACGCGGCGGCGTGGTGATCAAGGACGTCATTGCCGACGCCTTCCTGCAGCAGATCCTGCTGCGCCCGGAGGAGTACGACGTGATCGCCACGCTGAACCTGAACGGCGACTACCTCTCCGATGCCCTGGCGGCGGAGGTGGGGGGGATAGGCATCGCGCCGGGGGCCAACCTGTCGGACACGGTGGCCATGTTCGAGGCCACGCACGGCACGGCGCCCAAATACGCCGGCCAGGACTACGTCAACCCCGGGTCCATCATCCTCTCCGGCGAGATGATGCTGCGGCATATGGGCTGGACCGAGGCAGCGGATCTGGTCATCCGCGGGATGGACGGCGCGCTACGCGCGAAAACCGTCACTTACGATTTCGCACGCCTGATGGAGGGTGCGACACAGGTGAGCTGCTCGGCCTTTGGCGGCGAGGTGATCCGCTGGATGGATCAGGCCGCGTAGCCCGTCGGCTTGCCGGCATCGACCTGCCTGCGCAGCAGGTCGATCAACTCATCCGCGATGGGACCCAGGTCTTCCCGTTGCCGCTCCAAGCCGGCCAACAGCTGGTCCAAATCTCCCTTCAGCAGCGGGGGGGGCTCTTCATCGCGCTTGGATGATCCCGACTTGCTCATGGTGCCCTCCTGCACCAAGGTCTTGATAGACGTATAGCACAGGCGGGCGAATATGACAGTCGGCCACCTCGAAAAAACCTGCTGCGCGACAGTCTTTCGAGGTGCCCAGTCCGGACTTGCGTCCGGACCGGTGAGGGGGTCAGATCGCCTGGATGTTGGCGGCCTGTTTGCCCTTGGGACCTTCAGCCACGTCGAAGGAGACGCGCTGCCCTTCCTTGAGCGACTTGAAGCCCTTCATGTTGATGGCGGAAAAATGGGCGAACACATCCTCACCGCCGCCGTCCGGGGTGATGAAGCCGAAGCCCTTAGAGTCGTTGAACCATTTCACGGTACCAGTAGCCATGCAAAAAACTCCTTACTCAAACAGATACAAGCCATGCTTGGCTACAAGCCCACACTGCGGTACGACTCGAACCAAACGTGCACTTTTTACGCGCCTGGCGGGTCAGCGTCAACACGTCTTGAAAAAAAAAGTCGAGTCATCAAAATAAGGTCTGTCTGAGGTGTGTCCACAACCTACCCGGTAGCCATGGCAGTCAGGCATCTCGACGAACAGGTCGTCGAATCGGAACGCGTCGTCTCCTCGCAGCCACCGCTGTACAAGGTCCTGCTGCTCAACGACGACTACACGCCGATGGAGTTCGTGGTCCACGTGCTGCAGCGTTTTTTCGGGATGGACCGAGAACGCGCCACCGTTATCATGCTCAAAGTGCATAATGAGGGGGTGGGGTTGGCCGGGGTGTACCCGCGTGATGTCGCCGAAACCAAGGTGCATCAGGTGCTCGACTTCGCCCGCAGCCATCAGCACCCCCTGCAATGCGTCATGGAGGAAAACCGATGATTGCCCAGGAGTTGGAAGTCAGCCTGCACATGGCCTTCATGGAGGCGCGCCAGAAACGCCATGAGTTCATCACGGTCGAACACCTCCTGCTGGCCATGCTGGACAACCCTTCGGCAGCCGACGTGCTCAGGGCCTGTGCGGCCAATCTCGATGAGCTGCGGCACAAGCTCACCGACTTCATCGACAAGCACACCCCCAAGGTGGCCGGCGAGGGTGAGGCGGACACCCAGCCAACCCTCGGATTTCAGCGGGTGATTCAGCGTGCCATCCTGCACGTGCAGTCCTCCGGCAAGAAGGAGGTCACCGGGGCCAACGTCCTGGTGGCGATCTTCGGCGAGAAGGATTCCCACGCCCTGCACTTCCTGACCCAGCAGGGCATCACGCGGCTCGATGTGGTCAACTACATCTCGCACGGCATCACCAAGACACCTCAGGAAAACGCCGCCTCCGGCCGCGCCGAGCCGAGCGGGCAGGAGCAGGAGGGTGAGGCAGGCAGCGCCGCCGCACTCGAATCCTATGCCGTCAATCTCAATGCCCAGGCGCTGGCCGGGCGGATCGACCCCCTCATCGGTCGCGAGCGGGAACTGGAACGGGTCATCCAGACGCTCTGCCGGCGGCGCAAGAACAACCCCCTGCTGGTGGGCGAGGCCGGCGTGGGCAAGACGGCGATCGCCGAGGGACTGGCGCGCCGCGTCGTGGAGGGAGAGGTCCCGGAGATCCTTGCCGGCGCGACCGTCTACGCCCTGGACATGGGCGCGCTGCTCGCCGGTACCAAGTACCGCGGCGATTTCGAACAGCGTCTCAAGGCCGTGCTCAAGCAGCTGGCCGGCAATCCCAAGGCCATCCTGTTCATCGACGAGATCCACACCCTGATCGGTGCGGGGGCTGCCTCGGGCGGCACCCTGGACGCCTCGAACCTGCTCAAGCCGGCTTTGGCGAGCGGGCAGCTGCGCTGCATCGGCGCCACCACCTATAACGAATTCCGCGGTGTGTTCGAGAAGGACCATGCCCTGTCGCGACGCTTCCAGAAGATCGATGTGGCGGAGCCCAGCGTGGAGGAGACCATAGCCATCCTGCGCGGGCTGAAATCGCGCTTCGAGGCGCACCACGGCGTGCGCTATACCCAATCCGCCCTGTCTACCGCGGCGGAGCTCTCGGCGCGCTTCATCAACGACCGGCATCTGCCAGACAAGGCGATCGATGTGATCGACGAGGCCGGCGCCGCGCAGCGCATCCAGCCCAAGTCCAAGCAGAAGAAGGTGATCACCAACAAGGAGATCGAGGACATCGTCGCCAAGATCGCCCGCATCCCGGCCAAGACCGTGGCGGTGGACGAGCGCAATGCCCTGAAGAACCTCGATCGCGATCTCAAGTCGGTCGTCTTCGGCCAGGACAAGGCCATCGATGCCCTGGCGGCGGCGATCAAGATGTCCCGCTCCGGCCTGGGCAATCCGCAAAAGCCCATCGGCAGCTTCCTCTTCTCCGGCCCGACCGGCGTGGGCAAGACCGAGGTGGCGCGGCAACTCGCCTACACGCTGGGCGTGGAGCTCATCCGCTTCGACATGTCCGAGTACATGGAGCGGCACGCCGTGTCGCGCCTGATCGGGGCGCCGCCGGGTTATGTCGGCTTCGAGCAGGGCGGGCTGCTGACCGAAGCCATCACCAAGAACCCGTATGCCGTGCTACTGCTCGACGAGATCGAGAAGGCCCATCCGGACATCTTCAACATCCTGCTGCAGGTCATGGATCACGGCACGTTGACGGACAACAACGGTCGCAAGGCGGACTTCCGCAACGTGATCATCATCATGACCACCAATGCCGGCGCCGAGGCCCTCAACAAGTCCGGCATCGGCTTCACCGTGGCGGAGCGCAAAGGCGACGAGATGGCGGAGATCAAGCGTCTGTTCAGTCCGGAATTCCGCAACCGTCTCGACGCCATCATCTCCTTCGCCCCGCTCGACCAGGAGATCATCCTCAAGGTGGTCGACAAGTTCCTGATGCAGTTGGAGGATCAGCTCCAGGCCCGTAAGGTCGAGGCCCACTTCACCGACGCCCTGCGGGCCTTCCTGGCCAAGGAGGGTTTCGACCCGCGCATGGGCGCCCGCCCCATGGCGCGTCTGATCCAGGACACCATCCGCAAGGCCCTGGCCGACGAGCTGCTGTTCGGCCGCCTGGCCGACGGCGGCGAGGTCACGGTGGACGTGGACGAGAACGGCAAGATCCGGCTGAGCTTCGGCGAGGAACTGCAGCCGGCCTAGCTCAGGCGGCGGCGAAGAGCCGGAAGAAGTTGTCCCGGCTCGCCTGCGCCACGGTCTCCAGCGGCAGGCCTTTGACGCGCGCGATCTCCTCTGCCACATGTCGCACGTAGGCCGGCTCGTTGCGCTTGCCACGATGCGGCGTGGGTGCGAGATAAGGGGCGTCCGTTTCCACCAGCAGACGGTCGAGCGGGACCGCGCCGGCCACCGCTCGCAATTCGGCGGCATTCCTGAAGGTGACGATCCCGGAAAAGGCGATGTAGAAACCCATGGCCATGGCCCGTTCGGCCACGGCCAGGGTCTCGGTGAAACAGTGCATCACCCCGCCCACCTCCTGCGCCCCCTCCTCCGCCATGATGCCCAGGGTGTCGTCCGCGGCGTTGCGGGTGTGAATGATGAGGGGTTTGCGCGCCGCGCGCGCCGCGCGGATGTGGGTGCGAAACCTCGCTCGTTGCCAGGGCACCGCCTCGCGCGGGCTGCGGTAATAATCGAGGCCCGTCTCGCCGATGGCGACGACCTTGGGGTGATCCGCCAGCCGCACCAACTCCTCCACATCGGGTTCTCGCGCCTCCTCATGATCGGGATGCACCCCGACTGAGGCGAAGAGGTTGGCGTGGCGTTCCGCCAGGCGCAGAACCCCGGCAAAGCGCTCCAGGCTCACGGACACGCACAAGGCGTGGCTGACCCCGTTGCGGGCCATGTTCGCCAACAGGGGCTCCACGCCTTCCGTGTAGTCCGGGAAGTCGATGTGACAGTGCGAATCGACCAGCATGGGCATGGGGCGGCCGGCTGCGGGGGCGGGATGAGTCGTCACGGCCGTCAGATGGTGTGCGTCGGCCGCTTTGACTTCATGGCGTTGCCGAGGATGCTCTCGATCTTGTTGCGCGCCGCCCGACCGCTGTCGCTGTCCTCGAATTGCACGCCGATGCCCTGCTGACGGTTGCCTTGCGCGCCCGGCGGCGTGATCCACACCACCTTGCCCGAGAGCGAGAGCTTGCCGGGTTCGTCCATGAGGGAGAGCAGCATGAAGACCTGGTCGCCCATCTGGTAGGTGCGGTTGGTGGGAATGAACAAGCCGCCCCCCTTCACGTAGGGCATGTAGGCCGCATACAGGGCACTGCGTTCGCGGATGGTCAGCGACAGCACGCCGGGTCGCGCCGGATGTCTGGCCACCTTGCTGTCTTCACTCATGGCTTGTCCTCCATGGAAGCGTACCGCAACAGCCAGGATTCTAGCTGCAACTGGGCGTTGAGCGGGTGCCGAAGCCGGCGCCCGGCCTCGATGAGCTCGTGATACAGGTCCCACAGCCGCACCGGATCGGCGGCCAGGGCGCGCGCGCGCAACGCCGCGGCGTGATGGGGAAAATAGCGCACGGCCGTGCCGGCCCGGCATGCGATCAGATCGCACGTCCAGCGCATCAACCAGCCCCAGCACTCTGCCATGGCGGACTGCATGGCCTGGGCGAGTTCGCACCAGTCCTGTCTGTGCGGCTCCGACAGGGAATGGAGGAAGCGCTCTCTTAGCGCCATCCGCTCGGCTTGGGCATGCTCGAGGGCGAGCAGCGGCGCGCCGCCCGCCTCCAGCAACAGGCCCTCGGCATCCATGCACTGCTGTGCGGCCAGCCAGGCGAGGGCGATTTGCCGATCGGGTCTGGGCACCGCCAGCTTGTGGCAGCGGGAGAGCACCGTGGGCAGCAATCTGCGCGGCTGGTGACTGATCAGGATCAGCATGACGCGCGGCGGCGGTTCCTCCAGGGTCTTGAGCAAGGCATTGGCGGCGGCGGTGTTCATCGCCTCCGCCGGTTGGATCAGCACGACCCGCCAGCCGCCCTGATGGGAGGACAAGGCCAGCATGTCGGTTGCCTGCCGCACATCGTCAACGGCGATGAGCGGCATGCTGCGCTTGGGCTTTTCGCCCTCGTCCTCCAGCCGGGGTTCCACCAGGCGCAGGTCGGGATGTCCGGCCTGGGCCAACCACGTGCAGGCTGGGCACAGCCCGCAGGCAGCCTGTGGCTGTGGCCGCTCACACAAGAGCCAGGCGGCCAGGGACAGGGCCAGATCGCGCTTGCCCACACCACGCATCCCATGCAGCAACAGGGCGTGTGGCAGGCGCGCGCGATCGCGCGTGAGCCGGTCCCAGAGGGGACGATTCCAGGGGTGGATGTTCACAGCCAGGGCTCCAGCAGACGCATGAGCTGCATGCGCACGTGCTCCACGGACTGGTTGGCATCGATGACCTTGATGCGTTGCGGATACTGGTTCGCCCGGCGCAGATAGGCCTGTCTCACCCGATCGTGGAAATCGCTGCGCTCCCGCTCGAAGCGGTCCGGCTCGCGCACGGCGCTGCGTCTTGCCTCGGCGACCTCGCGCGCCACATCGAACAGCAAGGTCAGATCGGGCTCGAGACCCCCTTGCACCCAGGCCTCCAGCGTCAGCAGGCGTTCCTCCGGCAGGCCCCGGCCACCGCACTGATAGGCGAAGCTGGCATCGGTGAAGCGATCCGAGATGACCACCTCGCCCGCCTCCAGGGCCGGCAGGATCAACCGGGCCAGGTGCTCGCGCCGGGCGGCGAAGACGAGCAACGCCTCCGTTTCCGCATGCATGGGCGATGTGAGCAGCAGGTCGCGCAGTCGCTCGCCCAGCGGCGTGCCGCCGGGTTCGCGGGTGGTGCGCACCGTCCGGCCGCGCGCGCGAAACTGCTCGCTCAACCAGGCGAGGTGCGTGCTCTTGCCGGCGCCGTCGACACCTTCGAGGGTGATGAACAATCCCCTGCTCATGGTCTGTTCCTCTGATAGCGGGCCACCGCGCGGTTGTGCTCGTCCAGTGTGCTCGAGAATTGGTGGCGGCCGTCACCCTTGGACACGAAGTACAGCGCGCGGCTCGCTTCCGGGTTGGTCGCCGCCCGGATGGCGGCCGCACCCGGCAGGGCGATGGGGGTGGGCGGCAGGCCGGCACGGGTGTAGGTATTGTAGGGCGTATCCGTCAGCAGGTCGGACTTGCGCAGATTGCCGTCGAAGCGCTCACCCAGGCCATAGATCACCGTGGGGTCGGTCTGCAGTCGCATGCCGAGCCGCAGGCGGTTGATGAAGACGGCCGCGATGAGCGGTCGCTCTTCCGGCGCCCCCGTCTCTTTCTCGATGATGGAGGCCATGATCAGGACCTCGTAGGGTGATTTGTAGGGCAGCCCGGGCTGACGATCCCGCCAGGCCTCCTGCAACACCTGCTGCATGTGGTGATGCGCCCTGAGGAGCAATGCCTTGTCGGAACTGCCATGATCGAAATAGTAGGTGTCGGGAAAGAACAAACCCTCGGGATGGGCCGCCTCGATGCCGAGGGCCGCCAGCAGCGCCTCGTCGCTCATGCCTTTCGTGTCTTTGCGCAACCCGGGATGTTGCGCCAGGGCCGAGCGCATCTGACGGAAGGTCCAACCCTCGACGATGGTGATCCGGCCCAGCAGCGTCTCGCCCTGGGTCAGTTTGCGCAAGACTTCCCAGGCGGGTGCCGGTGCCTCGAACAGATAGCCGCCGGCCTTGATCTGCCCTGCCTTGCCGGTGAACCTGCCGAGCAGGCTGAAGGCGAAGGCATGCTCGATGATGCCGTGTCGCTCCAGTTGTGCGGCCACGTCCCTGAGCGAGGCGCCCCGCTCGATGTGTAACTCGACCGGGAAGGGACCGCGCCCCGTCGGGGTGAGGGCGTACCAGATTGAGAAGCCCGCCAATGCGACGCTGAGCAGCAGCGACCACGCCAGCAGTGCCCTAGGCATCCAGCAGGGCCCGCAAGTCGCCGCTCACCCGCGGGCCATCCCAAGTCCGCTCGCCGATACTGGCCACCCGCCAGAGCTTGATGAGGCTGTTGGTCAACATCACTTCCTCTGCATCCAGGAGTTGATCGAGAGGGATATCGGTCTCGTGCACGTCGAGCTTTAAACGCCGAGCGAGCGCCAGCAGGCGCTCGCGGGCCACACCCGCCACGCCGCAGCGGTCCAGCCGGGGGGTGTACAAGCTGCCTTGGCGGTAGATGAAGACGTTACTGCTCACGCCGCAGATGACACGGCCGGCAGCATCCAGCATGAGGCCCTCATCTATGCCCGGCTCGGACCATTCCATCGCGGCGAGGACGTTTTCCAGGCGGTTCAGATGTTTGATTCCGGCCAGCCAGGGCTGTTCCGCTAGCCTCAGGCGGCACAGATGCAGACGCGCACCGCGCGCCGCCACGGCGTCGATGTGCGCGGGCCAGGCCGAGGTGGTGAGCAGCCGTGTGGGCATGGACTGGTCGGTGGGTCGGTAACCGCGCCTGCCCGGCCCACGCGTCAGCACCAGTTTGAGCACGCAATCGGCCGGCATTGAGGCCAGGATCGCGGCGGCGTCGCGCTCCCAGACCGCCGGGGGCGGCGGGACGATACCGAGTCGCTCGGCGTCCGCGGCCAGCTTGTCCAAGTGCGAAGACCACCACAGAGGCTGGCCTGCGCGGACGTGTAGCGTACGGAATACGCCGTCGCCATAGAGCAGGCCCCGATCGGTGACTGGCAATCCGGCGTGCGGCCGCCCGTTCACCAGCGTGCGGAAAGTATGCGTCATGGACAGGTCCCGAGCCAGCCGATCGGGGATGCCCCGGTCTCAGACGCGGCGAAAGATCAGCGTTCCGTTCGTCCCGCCAAAGCCGAAAGAATTGGACAGCGCGATCTCGATACGCGCGTCGCGTGCGGTGTTGGGCACGTAGTCCAGATCGCATTCCGCATCCGGCTCGTGCAGATTGATGGTGGGCGGGACGGCCTTGCGCGCGAGGGCCATGGCCGTGAACACCGCCTCGACGCCGCCGGCTGCGCCAAGGAGATGGCCGGTCATCGATTTGGTCGAGCTGATCATGAGCCTGCGGGCGTGGTCACCGAAGGTGGTCTTGACCGCCCGTGTCTCGGCCACATCGCCCAGTTGGGTGGAGGTGCCGTGGGCGTTGATGTAATCCACCTCATCCGGGTTGATCCCGGCGTCGCGCAGGGCCGCGACCATGCAGCGGGCGGCGCCGGAGCCATCCTCGGTCGGGGCCGTCATGTGGTAGGCATCGGCCCCCTTGCCGTAACCGATGACCTCGCAATAGATGCGCGCCCCGCGCGCCTTGGCGTGTTCGTATTCCTCCAGCACCATGACCCCGGCCCCTTCGCCGAGGACGAATCCGTCCCGGCCCTTGTCCCAGGGTCGGCTGGCGCCGGCAGGGTCGTCATTGCGCGTGGACAGCGCCCGTGCGGCAGCGAAACCGCCGATGGCCAGCGGGCAGACGGTCGACTCCGCGCCGCCGGCGACCATCACGTCCGCCTCGCCGCGTGCGATCGAGCGCGCCGACTCGCCGATGGCGTGCGTGCCGGTGGTGCAGGCGGTGACCACGGCCAGGTTCGGTCCCTGCAGGCCATACAGAATGGACAGGTGGCCGGCGATCATGTTGATGATCGAGGACGGGATGAAAAACGGCGAGATCTTGCGCGGCCCTTCCTTGAGAAAGGTCTTGTGCGTCTCCTCGATCATGGGCAGGCCGCCGATGCCGGAGCCGATGTTCACGCCGATGCGCTCCCGGTTGGCGTCGGTCACCTCGATGCCGGAGTCCTTGAGGGCATCGATGGCCGCCGCCAGGCCGTAATGGATGAAGACATCCATACGGCGCGCCTCCTTGGCGCTGAGGTAGGCGGAGACATCGAAATCCTTCACCTCGCCGGCGATCTGCGACGCGAAGGCGGAGGCATCGAAGCGGCTGATGCGCACGATGCCGCTCTTGCCGGCCATGAGGCTGGCCCAGGCGGTCTCCACGGTGTTGCCGATCGGGGAGATGACGCCTAGACCGGTAACGACCACTCTGCGCTTGGACAAGACGGTTACTCCGAAGAGGCGGGCAGCGGCTTAGCTGCGCTTGTGGGCGTTGATGTAGTCGACGGCCTGCTGCACGGTGGTGATCTTCTCGGCCTCTTCATCGGGGATCTCGCACTCGAACTCCTCTTCCAGGGCCATCACCAATTCCACCGTGTCGAGGGAATCGGCGCCGAGATCGTCCACGAAAGAGGACTCCAGCTTGATGTCCGCCTCATTGACGCCCAGCTGCTCGGCAACGATCTTCTTGACATGCTGTTCGATATCGCTCATCTGCACTTGCTCCCTTAAGGGTGGATGGAAGTCCGGCTGAAACGACCTAAGAGTGGCCCCTGTATCCAGCCGAAGCCTTGAAAGCAGGAGGGATTCTAGCAAAATCCCCCCTCCCGACCAATCAATCCATGTACATGCCGCCGTTGACGTGCAGGGTGGCGCCGGTGATGTAGCCGGCCGCATCCGAGGCGAGATAGGCCACGGCGTGGGCGATGTCCTCGGGCGCGCCCAGGCGGCCCAAGGGGATGCGCTCGAGGAGCTTCTGGCGCTGCGCCTCGGGCAGCGCCCGGGTCATGTCGGTGTCGATGAAACCCGGCGCCACGCAATTGACGGTGATGTTGCGGCTGCCGACCTCCTGGGCCAGCGACTTGGAGAAGCCGATCATCCCGGCCTTGGCGGCGGCGTAGTTGGTCTGACCGGCATTGCCGGAGACCCCCACCACCGAGGCGATGCTGATGATGCGGCCGTAGCGCGCTTTCATCATCGGCTTGAGCACCGCCCGGCTCAGGCGAAAGACGGAGGTGAGGTTGGTCTCGAGGATGTCGGCCCATTCCGCGTCCTTCATGCGCATGAGCAGATTGTCGCGGGTGATGCCGGCGTTGTTGACCAGGATGTCGATGCGACCATGGCGCGCGAGGATGGTCTCGACTACCGCCTCCACCTGGGTGCCGTCAGTGACGTCGAGCATCATCCCCTCCCCTTTCAGGCCGGCCGCAGCCAACCCGTTGGCGATGTCCCGCCCCCCCTGCTCGCTGGTGGCCGTACCGATGACCACGGCGCCCCGACGGGCGAGTTCATGCAGGATGGCGCGGCCGATGCCGCGGCTCGCGCCGGTGACCAATGCGACTCTGCCTTGCATGCTGCGTCTTCCTCAGTGGCTGATCTGTTGCAGGGCCTGTGCCATACTGGCCGCGTCCGTCAGGGCCAGGATGGGGGTCTCTACCACGATGCGTTTGTTCAGGCCGGCCAGCACCTTGCCCGGCCCACACTCGGCGAAGAGCCCGACGCCCGCCGCATGCATCGACCGCACCGTCTCCACCCAACGCACCGGCTGATGGAGCTGACGCACCAGGGCGTCGCGGATGGCGTCCGGCTCGCGGTGTTCGGCGACATCCGCATTGTGGATCACGCTGACGGCCGGCGGCCGGATGGCGATGCCTGCCAGGGCCTGTCTGAGCCGGTCGGCGGCGGGCAGCATGAGGCTGCAATGGGACGGGACGGACACCGGCAGGGCGACGGCCCGCTTGGCACCCCGTTCCTTGGCCAGGGACATGGCCCGCTCCACGGCGCGCCTGTGTCCTGCGATCACCACCTGACCGGGCGAGTTGAAATTGACCGCGGCCAGCACCTCTTCCCCGGCGGACTCGGCACAGAGCGCGCGCACGGCATCGTCGTCCAGGCCCAGAATCGCGGCCATGCCGCCCGCTCCTTCCGGCACCGCCGACTGCATGGCCTCTGCCCGCAGCCGCACGAGCTCGACCGCATCGGCAAAGGCCAGCGCGCCGGCGCAGGTCAGGGCCGTGTATTCGCCCAGGCTGTGGCCGGCCATGAAGACAGGCTCGGCCCCGCCCAGGTCTCGCCACAACCGGTAACAGGCCACACCGGCAGCGAGCATGACAGGCTGCGTGTTCACGGTGCGATCGAGATCCTCGCCTGGCCCCTCGTTGACCAGACGCCACAGATCGAGACCCAGCACAGAGGAGGCCTCGGCGAAGGTGTCCCGGATGATGGGGTGATCGCCATAACCGGCCATCATGCCGACAGACTGGGATCCCTGCCCAGGAAAGACAAATGCCAATCTAGTCATAAAGTTACATGTTATATTTAATTATTTGCTTTAACAAATGCGGCCGGCATCGTCAGTACCGCAGCAGGACCGACCCCCAGGTGAACCCCCCGCCGAATGCCTCCATGAGCAGCAGTTCGCCGCGCTGGATACGTCCGTCACGCACGGCCACATCCAGGGCCAGTGGGATCGAGGCGGCCGAGGTATTGCCATGGCGATCGACGGTGACCACCACCCGCTCCATGCCCATGCCCAGCTTGCGCGCGGTGGCCTGAATGATGCGGATGTTGGCCTGGTGCGGTACCAGCCAGTCGATGTCGTCCTTGGTGAGGCCGTTGGCCTCGAGCGTCTCGTCGACGATGGTGTCGAGCGTGTTGACCGCCATCTTGAACACCGCGTTGCCGGACATGCGCATGTAGCAGGCCCCCTCTTTCTTGAGCGAGATGCCACCATCGACGAACAGCAGATCCTGGTAGCGGCCGTCGGCATGCAGATGCGTGGCGAGGATGCCGGGCTCGGCGCTGGCCTGCAGTACGACCGCCCCGGCCCCATCGCCCCAGAGGATGCAGTTGCTGCGGTCCGTCCAGTCGGTGATGCGGGACAGGGTCTCCGCGCCGACCACCAAGGCGGTGCGGGCCTGGCCGGTGCGGATGAAGTTGTCGGCCGTTGCCAGGGCATAGACGAAACCGCTGCACACCGCTTGCACGTCGAAAGCCGGGCAGCCGTTGGCGATACCCAGTTTGGCCTGGAGGATGCAGGCGGTGCTGGGGAAGACCCGGTCGGGCGTGGTGGTGGCCACCAGGATCAGATCGATGTCATCGCTATCTATGCCTGCGGCCTCGATGGCGCTCTCTGCGGCCTTCTGGGCCAGGTCGCTGGTCAGCTCGCCTTCCGCGGCGTGGTGCCGCTGGCGGATACCGGTACGCTCGACGATCCAGGCATCCGTGGTGTCGACCAGCTTCTCCAGATCGGTGTTGGTGGTGATGCGCTCAGGCAGGTAACTGCCGGTGCCGGCGATCCGCGATCGGCTGGCAGTCCGGCCCCTAGCCTCCTCCCCCCCCCTCATGCTGCCGCCTCGGCCATGGCCTGGGAAGGCACGCCATGATGGGCCTGATAGGCGCTGACCTGCTCGGCGATGCGCCTGAGCAGGCCGCCCCTGACCTCGTGCACGCCGCGTATGAGGGCTTGTTCGAAGGCGAACGTGTCTGCGGCGCCATGACTCTTGATGATCACGCCGTTGAGTCCCAGCAGGCTGGCGCCGTTGTATCGGCGCGGATCCATCTTGCGCTTGAAGGCGCGTATCACCGGCAGGGCAATCAGCCCCGCCAGGCGCGTGAGCGCATTGCGCTTGAACTCCCTGCGCAGCTCCTCGGCGATGAGCCTGGCCACCCCTTCGGATGACTTGAGCGCCACGTTGCCGACGAAGCCGTCGCAGACGACGACATCCACCGTGCCATTGTAGATGTCGTCTCCCTCGACGTTGCCGAGGAAATTCAAGCCGCTGGCCTTGAGCAGTTCGGCCGCTCGCTTGACCACCTCGTTGCCCTTGATGTCCTCTTCGCCGACATTGAGTAGACCCACACGCGGCCTGTCCTTGTGTTCGATGGCAGACGCGAGCGCGGCCCCCATGATGCCGAATTGCAATAGGTGATCCGCCGTACAGTCGACGTTCGCCCCCAGGTCCAGCATGTATGTGCGGCCCGTCTGGGACGGCAGGGTGGTGGCAATGGCCGGGCGGTCTATGCCTGGCAGGGTCTTCAAGACGAATCTGGATACGGCCATCAACGCGCCGGTGTTGCCTGCGGAGATACCCGCATCCGCCTCGCCGCGCTTGACCAGCTCGGCCATCACCCGCATCGAGGAGTCCTTCTTGTAGCGCAGGGCCTGCGCCGGCGGGTCGTCCATCTTGACCACCTCGCTGGCGTGCTGGATGCGCAACCGTGTGCCCGTCTCTGCCTTGTGCACGCGCAGCTCCGCCTCGATGACGTCCCTCAGGCCGACCAGGACGATGTTGGTGTGGTCGTTCGCGGCGACGAGGTTCAGGGCGGCCTTGACCGTGACATGGGGACCATGGTCGCCACCCATGGCATCGATGGCGAGGGTCACTTCGCGCATGCGTCGCTTATCGATCAGGCGGCAGGCCGGGCCAGCGCGTTACGGCAGGGCCGTGCGCGCGTGTCGGCGTGACGACGCGTTCAGGCCTCTTCGCCCTTGGGGGTGAGCACCTTGCGGCCCCGGTAGTAGCCGCTGGGGCTGATGTGGTGACGCAGGTGCAATTCCCCAGTCGTCGGCTCCACGGCAGTCGGCGGATTGCCAAGCGCGTCGTGGGAACGGTGCATGCCCCGCTTGGAAGGGGACTTCTTGTTCTGTTGTACGGCCATTTCTCTTCTCCGATATGAATATCAACGATCAAACATCCGCATGCCCGCACACCCCAACGGGGTGCCTGGGGATGGCGGGCAGGCTCAACAGGACCTCGTCCTCGATCAGGTCGCGCACATCCAAATGCGGCTCGGCCACGAGCCCGTCGAGCAGCGGGTCGTCATGCTCCCAACGGGAGAGCTCCGCCTCGTCGCGGGCGATGGGCAGGATCGCCTCGACCTCGAGCGGGAACGGGCAGGGACCCAGACAACGCTGACAGACGAGGGCCAGACAGCCCTGCACGCCCAATCGCAGGACGGGCCGACCGGCCTCGTGCCCGCCCTGCAACGACCATTGCAGGGCACCGTCAAGACTGGCCAACACGTCATGCAGTCGGACCAGTTCCTTTAGGCTGAACTCACCCGCCAACCGCCCCCCGCTCTCGGCAAAGCGTAAACTGTGTATCTCCGGCCGTGCGGACATAAGCAGTTAATGATATGGTTTGCGGGTTGTCCTGTCAAAAAGACCAATCCCATGACAGATGATCCCAGATTTGTCATTAGGCCGGCCAGTGCCTACGAAGCTCGCCCCGGAGTGTGTGAAGCCTGTCCCCATCACCATGCCACCGCGGCCTGCGCGCGCCAGGGCCTCCGTCTGGCGGCAGTATCAAGCCCGTTCGCTTAGCCCTCGAGGTCCACCATGGGCTCGTTGCCCGTGCGCAAATCTGCTCGCCATACGGCTCGCCATCATCGCGCGCCCTAATGACAAATCTGGGATGATAGGATAGATGGACGGGCTCATCGCGCCGCGCCGTGGTCATCTGCGTGCAAGGCTGGTCTGAGCCCGACCCTATCCGAACGATACACGCAATGATCAGGAAGATTCTGGTAGCCAACCGCGGTGAGATCGCCGTGCGCATCGTGCGTGCCTGCCGCGAGCTCGGCATCAAGTCGGTGGCCATCTACACCGATGCCGACCGCAACGCCCTGCATGTCAAAAAGGCCGATGAGGCCTACAACATCGGCTCCGACCCGGTGCTGGGCTACCTGAACGCGCACAACATCGTCAACCTGGCGGTCGCCTCGGGCTGCGATGCCCTGCATCCGGGTTACGGCTTCCTGTCCGAGAACCCGGTGCTGGCCGAGGTGTGCGGCCGGCGCGGGGTCAAGTTCATCGGCCCCTCGCCCCAGGTCATCCGGCAAATGGGCGACAAGATCCAGGCCAGGCAAGCGATGATCAAGGCCGGCATCCCGGTGATGCCGGGCTCCGACCACAACCTGGAGAGCGTCGAGGAGGCGCGTGCCCTGGCGGCCAAGATCGGCTACCCGGTCATGCTCAAGGCCACCAACGGCGGCGGCGGCCGCGGCATCCGCCGCTGCGACTCGGAGGCCGATCTGCTCAGGAATTACGAGCGGGTCGTGTCCGAGGCCAGCAAGGCCTTCGGCAAGCCCGAGGTCTTCCTGGAGAAATGCGTGGTCAATCCCAAACACATCGAGGTGCAGGTCCTCGGCGATGGCCACGGCAACTGCATCCACCTGTTCGAGCGCGACTGTTCCATCCAGCGGCGTAACCAAAAGCTGATCGAGATCGCCCCCTCGCCGCAACTGACCGAGGCGCAGCGCGAGTACATCGGCAAGCTCGCCGTGCGGGCGGCGCGCGCGGTGAAATACGTCAACGCCGGCACGGTGGAGTTCCTGCTCGACCAGGACAACCAGTTCTATTTCATGGAGATGAACACCCGGCTGCAGGTGGAGCACTGCGTGACCGAGCAGATCACCGGCATCGACATCGTCCAGGAGCAGATCCGCGTCGCCGATGGTCAGCCGCTGCAGTACCGGCAGGAGGACATCCGCCACACCGGCTATGCGATGGAGTTCCGCATCAATGCCGAGGACCCGAAAAACAGCTTCCTGCCGAGCTTCGGCCGCATCACCCGTTACTACGCCCCCGGCGGGCCGGGCGTGCGCGTCGACGCGGCCATGTACTCTGGCTATGTCATTCCGCCCTACTACGATTCCATGATCGCCAAGCTCATCGTCTGGAGCCTCACCTGGGAGGGGCTGATCCAGCGGGGGCGGCGCACGCTGGACGACATGGCGATCTATGGCGTGAAGACCACCGTCCCTTATTACCGCGAGATCCTGGCGAGCCCCGAGTTTCGCAGCGGCCGCTTCAACACCGGCTTCGTCGATGCGCATCCGGAGCTGCTCGACTATGCCGTGCGCCGCCCGCTCGAGCACACCGCGGCGGCCATCTCGGCCGCCATCGCCGCCCATCTGGGCATCTGATCCTGGTTACATCATGGCGAAAGTACACGTTACCGAACTCGTCCTGCGCGATGGCCACCAGTCGCTCATCGCCACCCGCATGCGCACCGAGGACATGTTGCCGATCTGTCCCAAACTGGACCAGGTCGGTTTCTGGTCGCTGGAGGCCTGGGGCGGGGCCACCTTCGACGCCTGCGTGCGCTTCCTCAAGGAAGACCCCTGGGAGCGGCTGAGCAAGCTGCGCCGCGCGCTGCCCAACACCCGCATCAACATGCTGCTCAGGGGGCAGAACCTGCTCGGCTATCGCCACTATGCCGACGACGTGGTGCGCGCGTTCGTGCGCAAGGCAGCCGACAACGGGGTGGACGTCTTCCGCGTGTTCGACGCCATGAACGACACGCGTAACCTGCGCGTGGCCCTGGAGGCAGTCAAACGGACCGGCAAACACGCGCAGGGCACGGTCTGCTACACGGTGAGCCCGGTGCACGATGTGGCCTATTTCGTCGAGATGGCGAAGGAGCTGGCCGACATGGGCGTGGACTCCATCGCCATCAAGGACATGGCGGGCCTGCTCACCCCCTATGTCGCCTACGAGTTGGTCAGACAGATCAAGGCGGCCACGGGCCTGCCGGTCAACACGCACAGTCACGCCACGGCCGGGCTCTCCGCCATGGTGCATCTGAAGGCGGTGGAGGCGGGTGTGGACGTCATCGACTGCTGCATCTCCGCCTTCTCCGAGGGGGCGAGCCACGCCACCACCGAGAGCCTGGTGGCGGCGCTGCAGGGCACCGAATACGACACCGGCCTGTCGCTGCCCCTGCTACAGGAGATTGCCGCCTATTTCCGCGAGGTGCGCAAGAAATACTGGCAGTTCGAATCGGAGTTCACCGGTGTGGACACCCGCATCCTCACCGCGCAGGTGCCGGGCGGCATGCTCTCCAACCTGTCGAATCAGCTCAAGGAACAGGGGGCGCTCAACCGCATGGACGAGGTCCTGGCCGAAATCCCGCGCGTGCGCGAGGACCTGGGCTATCCGCCCCTGGTCACCCCCACTTCCCAAATCGTCGGCACCCAGGCGGTGCTCAACGTGCTCACGGGCGGCCGCTACAAATCCGTCACCAATGAGGTGAAGAACTACCTGCTGGGCCGCTACGGCCGGGCACCGGGCAAGGTGAACGAGGAGGTGCGCAAGCTGGCGGTGGGCGACCAGGAGGTCATCACCTGCCGGCCTGCCGACCTCATCCCCGACGAGCTGGACAAGCTGTGTGCGGAGGTGGAGGGACTGGCCAAGTCCGACGAGGACGTGCTCACCTATGCCATGTTTCCCGACCTCGGGCGCACCTTCCTGCAGGAACGGGCTGCCGGCAGCCTCACGCCGGAGCCCTTGTTGCCGCCGGAGGCCAAACTCGCCGCGGCGCGCGGCGCCCAATACGCCCCCAACGAGTTCAAGATCACCCTGCATGGCGAGACCTACCACGTCCGCGTCTCCGGCACCGGCCGCCGCGAGGAGGCCGAGCGTCCCTTCTACGTCCATGTCGACGGTGTGGCCGAGGAGGTCCTGGTCGAGGTGCTCGACGAGATCGAAGTCACGCCGGGCACAGGCGCCATGCGGAAAGCGGGGGCGACGGGCGAGACCGGGACCACGGCGAGACAGCGTCCCAAGCCATCCCACGCGGGGCATGTCACCACCGCCATGCCGGGCACCATCGTCGAGGTCAAGGTGCAGGTGGGCGACCAGGTGAAGGCGGGAGACGGGGTCTTGGTGATCGAGGCCATGAAGATGGAGAACGAGATCCAGTCCCCGGTGACCGGCACGGTGCTGTCCATCCATGTCGCCAAGGGCGATGCCGTGACCCCCGATCAGGTCTTGCTCGAGATCCAGCCGGAGTGAGGCCGTGACGACCGCGGGGCCGGGCGCATGAAGTTGGTGTTGGCCTCCACCTCCCCTTTCCGGCGCGAATTGCTGGCGCGGCTTGGGGTGCCGTTCGAGGTCGCCGCACCGGACGTGGACGAGACGCCGCTGCCCGGCGAGCGGCCCGACGACACGGCACGGCGACTGTCCGTGCAGAAAGCACAGGCGGTGGCGCCTGCCCACCCGGATGCCCTGATCATCGGGTCGGACCAGGTCGCCCTGCTCGACGGCGAACAACTCGGCAAGCCCGGCAGCCATGACAAGGCCGTGGCGCAGCTACGCCGCATGCGCGGCAAGACGGTCGAGTTCCACACTGCCCTGACCCTCCTCAACAGCCGCACCGGTCGCGTACAGACCGCCGTGGTGCCGGTGCGACTGGTCATGCGCAATTACAGCGACACCCAGATCGAGGCCTATCTGCGCCGCGACCGGCCCTACAACTGCTGTGGCAGCGCCCGCAGCGAATCGCTCGGCATCGCGCTCATCGCGCGTTTCGAGTCCGAGGACCCCAACGCGCTGGTGGGGCTGCCGCTCATCAGGCTCACCGAGATGTTGGCCAACGAAGGGATCGACGTGCTGACCTACCCTGAGGCCTGAGGCGTGCGGCCCGAAGGCAGTACTGCACCGGGTACGCTGTACCTGATCCCCACCCCGCTCGGCGACACGCCGCTGGAGCGGGTATTGCCCGAAAAGACCCGACGCGTCGCCGCGGGGCTGTCGACCTTCATCGTCGAACGGCCCAAGACGGCGCGGGCCTTTCTCAAGCGCCTGCCCACCCTCACCCCCTTGCAGGGCCTGGAGATCCTGGAGCTCAACGAACACACCCGCCCGGATGAGCTGGATGCCCTACTCCAGCCCCTGCTGGCCGGTCGGGACATCGGTCTGCTCTCCGAAGCCGGATGTCCGGCGGTGGCCGATCCCGGCGCCGACTTCGTCCGCCTGGCACACCGGCATGGCATACGGGTGAAGCCCCTCGTGGGGCCGTCCGCCATCCTGCTCGCCTTGATGGGCTCGGGTCTCACGGGACAGCGATTCGCCTTCCATGGCTACCTGCCCGCCAGAGAGCAGGATCGGGCCCCGGCCTTGCGCCTGCTGGAAATTCGCGCCGAGCAGGACGACGCGGCGCAGGTGTTCATCGAAACGCCCTATCGCAACGGGGCCATGTTCGCGGCCATCCTATCCACCTGCCGCGATGACACCTGGCTCACCCTCGCCTGTGACCTCACCCTGGAGACCGAGCTGGTCGCGAGCAAACAGGTGGCGGATTGGCGCCACGCCCGGCCGGACATCGATCATCGCCCATGCGTGTTCCTGCTCTGGCGCGTCCCGTCCCGGGCGGGGGCGACCCTGCCCAGCAGACCGACATCCAAGCGCGGCGCTTCATCATGAAAAAAACGCCCAGACAGACCGCTCTGTTCGACGACCTGCCACTGCCGGCCGACCTGGTCGAGCGACCCAGCATTCCGGGCTCGGCCAAGCGTCTCGATCCGGAACAGCGCCGCTTCAACAAGCTCACGCAAGAAGTGCAGGCACTGCGTGGGCAACTTGCCGCCGTGCAGGCGCAACATGAGCGGATACGCCAACGCCTGATGCAGGATTTCTTCCCCCTGAACGATCGCCTGCTCTCCGCCCGCGTCGACCTGGTCAAGCGTCTCGATGCGCTGCTCAACGTACCCAAAGGCCGGCTGCGTCTGAGTCGCAAGCGGCGCGAGGGACTGGAGTCCTGCTTGATGTGGCTGCTCGCGCCGTTGATGCATGAGGTTGACGACCCAGAACTCTCAGCCATTCATGACCGCCACAGCCCCTTCACGGCGGAAGAATCCGCCGAGCTCGACCGGGCCCTCGTGGAAGAGATGTTCGGCGCGGATGCCCTGGAGGGATTTAACGGTGGCAGCCTCGACGACATGATCGCCCACGCCCAAAGCCGCCGAGCCGAACGACAGACAAGTTCAGGCAAGCGCGTCTCGCAGCGGGCCGCCCAGCTCGCGCAGACCCAGGAGGAGGCGCAGCGCGCGGTGCGCGAGGTCTATCGCAACCTGGCCAGCAAACTGCATCCCGACCGGGAAACGGACGCGGCGCGACGAAGTCGCAAGACCGAGCTGATGCAGCGTATCAACGCGGCGTATGAAAAGGGGGATCTCCTCACCCTGCTCAGCCTGCAACTCGAATGTGAACAGCTCGACGCCGATCGACTCGCCAAACTGCCCCTCGAGCGGATCAGGCGCTACAACCACGCGCTCCAGGAACAGGTGCGCACGCTCAAAGCGGAGATGACGGCCCTCAAAGAGATCATGGCCGAGCTGCTCGAGGTTTCCCCCACCGACCTCGACCATGCCACGGACGGCGATCTCATGGCGATGTTGGACGACAGGCTCGATGCGCTGCGCACGAGTGCCATGCAAATAGAAGCATGGTGCCAGGGCCTGGCCGACCCGGGGCAGCGCGACGGCGTCATCGATGCGCTGCTGGATGAGATGCACGCGATCGAGGATGACCTCGGCTTCGCCGAACTGGAGGCCATCTTCATGGATGACATCGAACCCTCGTCCAAACCCAGGGTCAAGACAAGGCGCAACAAGACGCAGCCGCGATAGGCAGCGATCGATCAGGCCCGACGGTTCAGGCCGGAAACACGCCGGTGGACAGATAGCGGTCGCCGCGGTCGCAGACGATGGAGACGATGACCGACTCCTCGACTTCCCGGCTCACCTGCAAGGCGGCCCACAGCGCGCCGCCGGAGGAGATGCCGGCGAAGATGCCCTCTTCGCGGGCAAGCCGGCGGGTGGTCTCTTCGGCGTCGGCCTGGCTCACATAGATCATGCGGTCGACGCGCGAGTAGTCGCAGATCTTGGGTACGTAGTCCGGCGGCCACTTGCGGATGCCGGGGATCTGCGCCCCCTCCTCCGGCTGCACACCGATCACCCGGATGGCGGGGTTGCGTTCCTTCAGATAGCGCGAGCAGCCCATGATGGTGCCGGTGGTGCCCATGCTGGAGACGAAGTGGGTGATGCGGCCGGCCGTGTCACGCCAGATCTCGGGGCCGGTGGTCTCATAGTGGGCCAGCGGGTTGTCCGGGTTGGAAAACTGGTCGAGGATGCGCCCCTTGCCCTCGCGCTGCATGCGTTCTGCCAGATCGCGTGCCCCTTCCATGCCCGCCTCGCGGCTGACCAGGATCAGTTCGGCGCCGAAGGCGCGCATGGTCTGGCGGCGCTCGATCGACAGATGCTCGGGCATGACGAGGATCATGCGATAGCCCTTGATGGCCGCGGCCATGGCGAGCGCGATGCCGGTGTTGCCGGAGGTGGCCTCGATCAGCGTATCGCCGGGCTTGATCTCGCCTCGCGCCTCGGCGCGGGCGATCATGGACAGGGCCGGTCTGTCCTTGACCGAGCCGGCCGGGTTGTTGCCCTCGAGCTTGACCAGGATGACGTTGCTGGTCTCCCCCGGCAGACGCTTGAGACGCACCAGGGGGGTGTTGCCGACGCACTCCTCGATCGTCTTGAAAGCCGCCTCCATCACGCCTCAACCCTCATGCCGGTACCGGTCTGCCGATGGGATAGTACTCATAGCCCGCCTCGCGCATGGTCCTGGGGTCATAGAGGTTGCGGCCGTCGAAGATGACCGGGTTTTTCAGCAGGGCCTTCATGGTGTCGAAATTCGGGCTGCGGAAGACCTTCCATTCCGTGACGATGATCAACGCATCCGCGCCCTTGAGCGCGTCCATGGGGCTGTCCACCAATTGCAGGTCGGCACGCTCGCCGAAGATGCGCCGGGTCTCCTCCATGGCCGCCGGGTCGTAGGCGGACACCGTGGCACCGCGCGCCCACAGCCCCTGCAGCAGCGTGCGGCTGGGGGCCTCGCGCATGTCGTCGGTGTTGGGCTTGAAGGCCAGGCCCCAGAGGCCGAAGCGTTTGCCCTCGAGGTCGTCGCCGAAGCGGGCGGTGAGTTTGCGCAGCAGGAGCTGTTTCTGGTTCTCGTTGGCCTCCTCGACCGCATCCAGCACCCGCAGGGGCACCCCGTTTTCCTGGGCGGTGCGGCGCAGGGCCTGCACGTCCTTGGGAAAGCAGGAGCCGCCGTAGCCGCAGCCGGCATAGAGGAAGTGATAGCCGATGCGCGGATCGGAGCCGATGCCGTGGCGGACCTGCTCGATGTCGGCGCCCAGTTTCTCGGCCAGGAGGGCCAGTTCGTTCATGAAGGAGATGCGCGTGGCCAGCATGGCGTTGGCGGCATATTTGGTCAGTTCCGCCGAGCGCACATCCATGACCACTAGACGGTCGTGATTGCGCTGGAAGGGGGCGTAGAGCTGGCGCAGCATCTGGGTGGCGCGCTCGCTCTCGGTGCCGATGACGATGCGGTCGGGCTTCATGAAATCCTCCACCGCCGCCCCTTCCTTGAGGAACTCGGGGTTGGAGGCGACGCAGAAATCGATGTTCACGCCGCGTTTGTCGAGTTCCTCCCGGATCGCGGCCTTGACGCGATCGGCCGTGCCCACGGGCACGGTGGACTTGTCCACCACCAGCTTGAAGCTCGTCATGTGGCGCGCGATGTTGCGCGCCGCGGCGACCACGTACTGGAGGTCGGCGGAGCCATCCTCGTCCGGCGGCGTGCCGACGGCGATGAACTGGATGTCGCCGAAGTGCACGGATTCCTCCACGTCGGTGGTGAAGAACAGTCGCCCGGCGGCGGCGTTGCGCTTGACCATGTCCTCCAGGCCCGGTTCGTAGATGGGGATGCCGCCGGAGCGCAGGATGTCGATCTTGCGCGGATCCACGTCCAGACACATCACCTCGTTACCCACTTCGGCCAGACAGGTGCCGGTGACCAGGCCTACATAGCCGGTACCGATGACGGTCACTTTCATGCTCGTTCTCCGATAAAAGCCGTGATTTCAGCATGCATCGTTTGCAGCGCCGCGACGGGATCGGGCGCGCGGGTGATGGGTCGGCCCACGACCAGATAATCGGCACCGGCCCGCAGGGCTTGAATGGGGGTCAGCACGCGCTGCTGATCGTCGCCGGCACTGCCGACGGGGCGGATACCCGGCGTGACCAGGAGAAAGTCCGGTCCCAGTTCCCGGCGCAGTCGCTCCGCCTCCAGGGCCGAGCAGACCACGCCGTCCAGACCGACCGCATGACTCAGGCGGGCGAGGCGCAGGACCTGGTCTTCGGGTGGCAGGTCCAGTCCGATCGCGGCCAGGTCGGGCCGCGACAGGCTGGTCAGTACCGTGACGGCGATCAGGCGGGGGCGGGGATGCGTCGCCTCGAGCGCCTCCCGAGCCGCGCGCATCATGGCGGGCCCGCCGCTGGCATGGACGTTGAGCATCCATACCCCAAGTCGGGCGGCAGCCTTGCAGGCCTGGGCGACGGTGTTGGGGATGTCGTGGAACTTTAGGTCGAGGAAGACCTGGTAGCCGCGATCCACCAGCGTCTGCACGAGCTGGGGACCGGCGGCGACGAACAGCTCCTTGCCCACCTTGAGCTTGCACAGACCCGGATCGAGGCGCTCGGCCAGGGCGAGGGCCGGCGCCGCATCGGGATAATCCAGGGCAACGATGATGCGGGATTCAGTCAAGTTCGATGCGCTCCGGTGGAATGCTTTCCCAGCGGGCGCAGGCCGGGCACTGCCAGAAGAACTGGCGCGCCTTGAACCCGCATTCCCGGCATTGGTAATGGGCCAGACGACTGGCGTGCTTGTGCACCAGGTCCTGTGCCATGCGCGCCTCGATGTCGGCATCGCCGGACTCGGCATTGCGGGCCTGCAGATAGTCGTCGAGGAGGCGAAGATTGGGATTGCGCCGCAGTTCCTCCCCAGCCAGGCGCGCAGCGGCCTGCCAGCCCTGGGTCTCCTGCACGGCGTGGAACAGGATGTGGAACAGGTCGGCGCTCGGCTGGCGGACGAGGTAAGCCTTGAGCAGCTCGATGCACGCCAGCGATCGTCCCAGCTGTTGATACGTGTGGTAGAGCCGCTCGCCCACGACGGGCAGATAGGCTGGGTTCACCGACTCCATCTCCCGCCAGCTTGCGATGGCCGCCTCCGGCTCGCCCTGCAGGGCCTGCAGGTCCCCCTGCAGCTGGACGGCACGGGCGGACTTGCGGTTGGCCGCGCGGGCAAGCTCCAATTGCTGGGCGGCGGTCGTGTAGTCCTTGCGCAGCATGGCATCCAGGGCGAGTTCGCAGTGATAGTGGGCGATGTCGGCATGCCGGGAGGGGCAGCCCAGCTTCTCCAGCCGATGTGCCGTGGCGATGGCCCGTTCCCATTCCTTCTCCAGCACATAGATGTCCAGCAGGTGGCTGAGCGCATCCAGGGCATGGATGCCGGTCTGCAACGACTTGAAGATCTCCTCGGCACGGTCGAGCAGTCCCGCCTTGAGAAAATCCTGCCCGAGTTCGTACAGTGCCTTCTGGCGCTGCCGCTGATCGAGGTCGCTGCGATCGACCAGATTCTGGTGGATACGGATGGCCCGGTCCAGCTCGCCGCGCCGGCGGAACAGCGCGCCCAGCGCGTAGTGCAGCTCGAGGGTGTCCGGATCGAGGCGGGCGATCTCGACGAAGGCCTCGATGGCCTTGTCCGGCTGCTCGTTGAGCAGATAGTTGAGCCCCTTGAAGTAGGAGGCTGGCACCGCCCGCGACTCGCGCATGACGTGCCGGATGTCCACACGCGCCGCCATCCAACCCAGGGCGAAGAACAGGGGCAGGACCAGGAGGTGCCAGGTTTCGAGTTCCATCTAGCCGCTGGCAAGAGGGGGGGCGACGTCGGGAGACATAGTCTGTATCCAGGCGCAGCCCGGCCCGTGGGCGTGCAGGCAGCACCTGCGGAGAAAACGCGATCGGCGCCATCCCGTGGCGCCGATCGTCATGTCGCGGGCAGCGCCACTAGGACGTCTTGCCGTCCACCCGGTCACGCAGTTCCTTGCCGGCCTTGAAGTGGGGGACATATTTGCCCGCCACGTAGACCTTCTCGCCGGTCTTGGGATTGCGACCCATGCGTGGCGGCCGGAAGTTCAGGCTGAAGCTGCCGAACCCCCGGATCTCGATACGCTTGCCCTCGACCAGACTCTGGGTCATGGCATCGAGGATGGTCTTGACGGCGAGCTCGGCATCGGCCGCGACCAGATGGGGATGACGCGCCGCCAGCCGGGCGATCAACTCCGACTTGGTCATCGCCCCTCCGGATCAGGACTCGGCGTTCTTGTTGTCGAGCTTGGCCTTGAGCAGCGCCCCCAGATTGGTCGTGCCAGCGGACTGCTCGGCCGCCATCTTCTGCATCGCGCTGGCTTGCTCAGCCGCATCCTTGGCCTTGATGGACAGGTTGATGTGGCGGTTCTTGCGATCGATGTTGATGATCATCGCCTCGACACGATCGCCTTCCTTGAGGTGGGTGCGGATGTCCTCGACCCGGTCGCGCGAGACCTCAGAGGCGCGCAGGTAGCCATCCACCTCCTCGGTGAGCGCGATCACCGCGCCCTTGGCGTCCAAGGACTTCACCGTGCCGGTCACCAAGCTACCCTTGTCGTGCGTGGCGACGAAGCTGTTGAAGGGATCGCCCTCGAGCTGCTTGATGCCCAGGGAGATACGCTCCTTCTCGACATCGATGGCCAACACCACGGCCTGCGCCTCGTCGCCCTTCTTGAAGTCGCGCAAGGCTTCCTCGCCCGGTTTGCTCCAGGACAGATCGGACAGATGCACCAGCCCGTCGATGCCGCCCGGCAGGCCGATGAAGATGCCGAAGTCGGTAATCGACTTGATCTGCCCCGTGACCTTGTCGCCCTTCTTGTGGTTCATGGCGAAGTCTTCCCAGGGGTTGGGCTTGCACTGCTTCATACCCAGGGAGATGCGACGGCGATCCTCGTCGATCTCCAGCACCATGATCTCGACCTCGTCGCCCAAGGCCACGACCTTGGACGGGTTGACGTTCTTGTTGGTCCAATCCATCTCGGAGACGTGCACCAGGCCCTCGATGCCCGGCTCGATCTCTACGAAGGCACCGTAGTCGGTGAGGTTGGCGACCTTGCCGAACATGCGCGTGCCCGGCGGATAGCGACGGGCGATGCCGGTCCAGGGGTCCTCGCCGAGCTGTTTGAGGCCCAAGGAGACGCGGTTCTTCTCCTGGTCGAACTTGAGCACCATGGCGGTGACCTCGTCACCGACGCTGATGACCTCGCTCGGATGCTTGACGCGCCGCCAGGCGAGGTCGGTGATGTGCAGCAGGCCGTCGATGCCGCCCAGGTCGACGAAGGCACCGTAGTCGGTGATGTTCTTGACGATGCCCTTGACGATGGCCCCCTCCTTGAGGCTCGCGAGCAGGGCCTCGCGCTCGGCACCCATGCTCTCCTCCAGCACCGCCTTGCGCGACACCACCACATTGTTGCGCTTGCGGTCGAGCTTGATGACCTTGAACTCGGCCTCCTTGCCCTCGTAGGGGGTGGTGTCCTTGATCGGTCGCACGTCCACCAGGGAACCGGGCAGGAAGGCGCGGATGCCGTTGATCATGACGGTCAGGCCACCCTTGACCTTGCCCTGGATCACGCCCTTGACCACACGACCCTCTTCCATCGCCGCCTCGAGATCGAGCCAGGCGGCGAGACGGCGGGCCCGGTCGCGGGACAGCCGGGTGGTGCCGTAGCCATCTTCCAGGGCCTCGATGGCCACGGAGATGAAGTCCCCGACCTTGACCTCGAGCTCGCTGCGGTCGTTCCTGAATTCCTCCACCGGGATCAGGCTCTCGGATTTGAGGCCGGCGTTGACCGTGACGAAATTGTCGTCGATGGCCACCACCTCGGCGGTGATGATCTCGCCCGTGCGCATCTCCTGACGGGCGATGCTCTCTTCGAACAAGGCGGCGAAACTCTCGGGGTTGGTGGAATGGGGGGTTGCGGTGGCAGTTGACATGAAAGAAGGAACCTGATGTGTGAGTCCGGGTAGGGTTCGGCTCGGTTGATAAAACAAAAAACCGAAGGTTTGGGTATCCCCGATCCCTTCGGAGCTGGTCAGGACGAACTGTCAGCGAACCACTGCAAGACGGTCTGCACCGCCTCGTCTATGGTCATGCCGGTGGTATCGAGCACCTTGGCATCAGCCGCCCTCTGCAGGGGCGCGGCGGCACGAGCGGCGTCCCGCGCATCCCGGTCTCGCAACTCCTGCAATATCTTGTCAAGATTAGCATGCAGACCTTTTTCGATCAACTGCTTATGGCGTCGGCGCGCCCGTTCCTCGGCACTGGCGCTCAAGTACACCTTGAGCCGGGCGTCGGGGAAGACCACCGAGCCCATGTCCCGGCCGTCCGTGACCAGGCCAGGCGGCTGGCGGAAGGCCCGTTGCAGTGCGAGCAACGCGCTGCGCAGCCCGGGCTGGGTCGCGATGCGCGATGCGGCCTGGCCGGCCTCCTCGCTGCGGATGGCGTCTCCGACCGGCTCGCCATCGAGATGGACCTCGCCCCCGTCGAAGCGCAGCGCGAGCGTCTCCGCCAGCCGGATCAACGCCGCTTCGTCGTCCAGGGGCACGCCTCGGCGCAATGCCGCATGGGCGACCGTGCGATAGATCGCACCGCTGTCCAGGTAGTGGAAGCCGAGGACCTTGGCCACCAGGGCGGCTACCGTGCCTTTGCCCGAGGCGGAAGGGCCATCGATGGCGATGACGGGCACATCGCGGGCGTCGGGCGTGCGGGGTGAGGCGTGAGGGGTGATGGGCGACATGTCAGTTCCGCACGGCCGTCCGAAGGAACTGACCTCCCCCTAGGGGGGAAGACGAGCGCAGCGAGTCAGGGGGCCGTTTCATCCTAGCGCACAACGATGTCGGCGAACGCCTCCCAATAGCCCGGGAAGGTCTTGTTCACGCACTGGGGGTCGTTGATGCGGATGGGGACGCCGCCCAGACAGACCAGGGAGAAACACATCGCCATGCGATGGTCGTCGTAGGTGGCGATGCTGGCGTTCGGGGTCAGGCGCGCAGGCGGGGTGATGCGCAGGTCGTCGCTCCCCTCCTCGACCGTGGCGCCCACCTTCCTCAGTTCGGTGGCCATGGCGGCGATGCGGTCGGTCTCCTTGACCCGCCAGCTGGCGATGTTGCGCAAATGGGTGGTCCCTTGCGCGAACAGGGCGACCACGGCGAGGGTCATGGCCGCGTCCGGGATGTGGTTGCAGTCCAGGTCCAGGGCCGCGAGCCGTCCCGCCTCGGGCGCCGTCGCCTCGATCCAGTCCTCGCCCATGGCGATGCGCGCCCCCATCGCCGCCAGGGCGTCGGCGAACCGCACGTCGCCCTGGATGCTGCCCCGCCCCGCCCCTTCGACCCGGACCGGGCCGCCGCCAATGACCCCGGCGGCCAGAAAATAGGAGGCGGAGGAGGCATCCCCCTCGACGCGGATGCGTCCGGGGCTCACGTAGGTGGCCGCAGGCACGGTGAACGATGCCCAGTCCTGCCGCTCGACCTCGACGCCGTAGCGACGCATGAGGTTCAAGGTGATCTCCACATAGGGCTTGGAGATGAGCTCGCCATCCACCCGCACGCTCACGGGTCGGTCGAGCAGGGGCGCCGAGAGGAGCAGGCCGGTGAGATACTGGCTGGAGACATTGCCTCTGACGGTCACCGTCAGGGTCTGCCGGGCGCCCGCCCCCAGGCCGGGGAGCGTGGGCGGGGAGACCTCCAGGGGTGGGAAACCCGGATTGCCGAGATAACGGATCTGCGCACCCAGTTGTCGCAGGGCATCGACTAGGTCGCCGATGGGGCGCTCGTGCATGCGCGGCACGCCGGTCAGGGTGTAATGGCCGCCGGCGAGCGCGGTGGCGGCGGTCAGACTGCGAAAGGCGGTGCCGGCATTGCCGAGGAAGAGCTCGGCCCGCTTGACCGGAAACGGCCCGCCCACCCCCTCGACCCGATAATCGTCGCTACCCGCATGACGGCTCCATCGCACCCCCAGCTGGCCGAGGGCTTGCAGCATCACCCGGGTGTCGTCAGATTCGAGCAGGGCCTCGACCTCGGTCACCCCCCTAGCCAGGGCGGACAGCAGCAGGATGCGGTTGGAGATGCTCTTGGAACCGGGCAGACGCACACGGCCACGCGCCCCATGGGCAGGCGGCAGATCGAGATGTTCCGTATTCATGAGCCGATCCTCGCTTTGCCTTGGGCCCACTGCTGCCGGGCATGGCTCGCCCGGCTCAGCGCCTCCATCAGGGCCGCGCCGTCGCCATTCGCGACCAGGTCGCGGATGCGGGTGAGCCGGTCGATGTAGGCATCGAGCTCGGCCACCAGGGCCTCGCGATTGGCCAGGGCGACATCCCGCCACATCTCGGGATGACTGCCGGCGATGCGGGTGAAATCGCGGAAACCGGAGCCGGCGTGACGAAAGAACTGCTGACTGTTCTGCCGCCCGGCCAGCTCATCCATCAGGGCGAATGCGGCCAGGTGGGGCAGGTGGCTGACGGCGGCGAAGACCCGGTCGTGTTCCTCGGCGGACATGCACGCCACGTGCGCGCCGCAGCCCTGCCACATGGCCTGCACGCGCGCCAGGGCCAGGGCGTTGTTCTCGGGCAGGGGGGTGAGGATGACGTCCTTGCCGCGGTATAGATCGGCATGCGCGGCCTGCACCCCGCTCATCTCCGCCCCGGCGATGGGGTGGCCGGGCACGAACCGCTCGAGGTGTCCAGCCAGCAGCGTGCGCGCAGCCGCCACCACGTCCTGCTTGGTGCTGCCCACATCGGTCAGCACGGCCGCATCCTCCAGGTGGGGGGCGATCTGGCCCATGACCGCCGGCATGCCGCCCACCGGCATGGCCAGCACGATCATGTCGGCACCCTCCACGGCCATGGCGGGGGTGTCGGCGATCGCATCGATCACGCCGGTCTGGCGGGCCCGCTCGAGGTTGTCGCGCCCCCGCCCGGCGCCGACCACGGTTTCCACCAGGCCCGTGCGCTTGAGCGCCAGGGCGAGCGAGCCGCCCATGAGGCCGACGCCGAGGATGGCCAGTCTGCGGATCACGCTGCGCAGACCTCGGCCAGAGCGGCCAGGAGGCGGGCGTTTTGCGCCTCGGTGCCGACCGACACCCGCAGGTGTTCCGGCAGGCCGTAATTGCCAACCGGACGCACGATGACCCCCCGCCGCAGCAGTTCCTGATAGACCCGAGCGGCATCACCGACGCGCACGCAGACGAAGTTGCCCGAGGATGGGATGTAGGCCAGCCCCAGGCGCCGGCAACCCTCGGACAGTTGCGCGCGGCCGGCATCGTTGAGCCGTTTGCTGGCGGTGAGGAAGCCCTCGTCATCGAGGGCGGCCTCGGCGGCGGCCAGGGCCAGGCTGTTGACATTGAAGGGCTGGCGCAGGCGGTTGAGGAGCTCGGCCACCTCGGGCCGCGCCAGGGCGTAGCCCACGCGCAGCCCGGCCAGGCCATAGGCCTTGGAAAAGGTCCGGGTGACGATCAGATTGGGGAACTCGGCGAGCCAGGCCAGGCTGGGGGCGCGCCGCTCGGGATCGAGGTATTCGACATAGGCCTCGTCCAGCACGACGGCGACCGTAGCGGGGACGCGGCGCAGGAAGGCATGTAGTTCATCCGCCGCGAGCAGCGTGCCGGTGGGGTTGTTGGGATTGGCGATGAACACGACCCGTGTGTCGGCGCGGATGGCCGCCGCCATGGCCGTAAGGTCGTGGCCGTAGGCGCGCGCCGGCACCTCGATGCCGGTCGCCCCGCAGGCCTGGGTGGCCAGGGGATAGACCGCAAAGGCGTGCTGGGCGTAGACGGCCGAGCTGCCGGGGCCGAGGAAGAGGCGGGCGACGAGCTCCAGCACGTCGTTGGAGCCGTTGCCCAGCACGATCTGTGCCATGTCCACCCCGAGGCGACGCGACAGCGCCGTCTTGAGCGCAAAGCCGTTGCCGTCCGGATAGAGGTGGATGTCGGCGATCGAACGCTCGAGGGCGGCGCGCGCCAGCGGGCTCATACCGAGCGGGTTTTCGTTCGAGGCGAGCTTGACGATGTCGCCCGGCGCCAGACCCATCTCCCGCGCCAGCTCGGTGATGGGTTTGCCCGGCTGATAGGGGTCGATGGCGCGGATGTGGTCGGCGACCTGGTCGATCAGGGTCATGTTCATGGGGTGGCCAGGGGATAGGAGCCCAGGACCTTGAGCAGGGTGGTATGGGGTTCGACGGCGGCCAGGGTGTCCTGGACCACAGGATCGTTGCGGTGGCCTTCGATGTCGATGAAGAAGACATATTCCCACAGGCCGTTGCGCACCGGCCGCGACTCCAGCTTGGTCAGGCTGATGCCGTTGCGGGCGAAGGGAGTGAGCAGCTCGAGCAGGGTGCCGGGCTTGTTCTTGGTCGACATGACGAGCGAAGTCTTGTCCCGACCCGAAGGGGCGGCATCTTCCTGGCCAAGGACCAGGAAGCGGGTGGTGTTGTTGGGATCGTCCTCGATGTCGCGGGCGACGATGGCGAGCCCGTAGCGCTCGGCGGCGAGCTCACCGGCGACCGCGGCGGCAGCCGGGTCCTCGGCGGCCATGCGCGCCGCCTCGCCGTTGCTGGTCACCCGGATGCGGGAGGCCTGCGGCAGGTTCTGGTTGAGCCACTCGTGGCACTGGGCGAGCGACTGCGCATGCGAGTACACCACCTGGATGCCGGCGAGCTCCGCCCCCACCGCAACCGCATCCGCGCGCCGCATCAAATGCTGCCGCACACGCAGCACGATCTCGCCGCAGATCTTGAGGGGGCTGGTCAGCAGCAGGTCCAGGGTCCGGTTGACGGCGCCCTCGGTGGAGTTTTCCACCGGCACGACACCGAATTGGGCCTCGCCGCGCGCCACGGCATGGAACACCTCGTCGATCGAGCTCTTGGGCAGTCCGTCAACGGCGTGACCGAACTGCTTGATCGCCGCCGCCTCGGAGAAGGTGCCGGCCGGGCCGAGGTAGGCCACGCTCAGCGGTTGTTCCAGGTCGCGGCAGGCCGACATGATCTCGCGGAACAGCCGCTCGACCGCCTCTGCCGACAGCGGTCCGGCGTTCGCCGCCTTGAGCCGCCGCACGACCTGCGCCTCGCGCTCCGGCCGGTAGACATTGCCGTTCTTGAGATGACCGATCGCCTGGGCCAGGCGCGCCCGCTCATTGAGCAGCGCCAGGATGCGATCGTCCAGGGTGTCGATCTCCTGCCGCAAGCGGCCGAGCGCCTCGCTCATTTGCCGATCAGGCCTCCACGGGCAGGTAGCGCACCCGCAACACGCCCGCGATGCCGCCGATCCGCTCCAGCACCCCGGCCGGCACGGCGCTGTCCACGTCCACCAGGGTGTAGGCCATGTCCCCCTTGGACTTGTTGACCATGTTGTGGATGTTCAGCCCCGCCTCGGCCAGCGCGGTGGAGATCTGTCCCACCATGTTGGGCACGTTGGCATTGGCGATGCCGAGCCGATAGGCCGACTCGCGCGGCATGGCCACGTTGGGGAAGTTCACGGCGTTGAGGATGTTGCCGTTTTCCAGGTAGTCGGAGACCTGCTCGGCGACCATGACGGCGCAGTTCTCCTCCGCCTCCTCCGTGCTCGCGCCCAGGTGCGGCAGGCAGACGACGTTCTTGCGACCTTTGAGGGCATTGGCGGGAAAGTCGCAGACATAGGCGTGCAGCTTGCCGTCCTCGAGACCGGCGAGCACGGCGGCGTTGTCCACCACGCCCTCGCGCGCGAAGTTGAGCAGGACCACCCCGCCCCGCATGAGGGCGACCCGCTGGGTGTTGATCAGGTTGCGGGTGGCATCGACGAGGGGGACGTGCAGGGTGACGAAGTCGGCCTCCCTGATCAGTTCCTCCACCGTCTCGGCCTTGCGCACCTGGGACGGCAGCTTCCAGGCCGCCTCCACGGTGATGCCGGGATCGAAGCCGATCACGTTCATGCCGAGCTTGATGGCGGCGTCCGCCACCAGGGAGCCGATGGCGCCCAGGCCGATGATGCCCAGGGTCCGACCCGGCAGCTCGCGGCCGACGAAGTGCTTCTTGCCCGCCTCGGTCTTCTTGTGCAGTTCCTCGTCCGTGCCCGTGAGCCCCTCGACGAAGGCCATGGCCGCGCCGAGGTTGCGCGCACCGATCAACATGCCGGCGATGACCAGTTCCTTGACCGCATTGGCGTTCGCGCCGGGGGCGTTGAAGACGGGCACACCCCGCTCGCTCATCATTTTCACCGGGATATTGTTGGTCCCCGCACCGGCGCGCCCGATGGCCTGCACGCTGGGGGGGATCTCCATCGCGTGCATGTTGTGGGAACGCACCAGGATGGCGTCCGGGTTGTCGACCGCGTCGCCGACCGTGTAATGGCCCGGCAGGCGCGCCAATCCCTTGGCCGAGATCTTGTTCAAGGTCTGGATCTTGAAGGACTTAGCCATGGGTCTTCTCGAACTCTTTCATGTACTCCACCAGGGCCTGCACCCCTTCGATGGGCATGGCGTTGTAGATGGAGGCACGCATGCCGCCCACCGAACGATGGCCCTTCAGTTGCAGCAGGCCGCGCGACTTCGCCCCCTTGAGGAATTCCTCGTCCAGGGCGGCGTCTCTCAGGGTGAACGGGACGTTCATGCGCGAGCGGTTCTCCGGCGCCACCGGCGAGTTGTAGAAATCCGTGCTGTCCAGGTAGTCGTAGAGCAGCTTGGCCTTGGCGATATTGGTGCGTTCCATCGCCTCGAGCCCGCCCTTGTCCTTCAGCCACTTGAACACCAGGCCGGCGATGTAGATGCCATAGGTGGGCGGCGTGTTGTACATGGAGTCGTTGTCGGCGTGGACCTTGTAGTCGAACATGGTCGGCGTGCCCGGCAGCGTCTGACCGAGCAGGTCCTCGCGCACGATCACCACCGTCACCCCGGCGGGGCCGATGTTCTTCTGCGCCCCGGCATAAATCAGGCCGTATTTCGACACATCCATCGGGCGCGACAGGATGGTGGACGACATGTCGGCCACCAGCGGCACGTCGCCCGTCTCCGGCGTCCAGAAGATCTCCACCCCGCCGATGGTCTCGTTGGGGGTGTAGTGGACGTAAGCGGCATTGGGGTCGAGTCGCCAGTGTTCCTGCGTCGGGGCATAGGTGAAATTGCGATCCTCGCTGCTGGCCACCACGTTGACCGTGCAGTATTTCCTGGCTTCCTTGATCGCCTTCTTCGACCACTCGCCGGTGTTGAGGTAATCGGCGCTACCCTTGCCGCGCAGCAGGTTCATGGGGACCATGGCGAACTGGCTGGACGCGCCCCCCTGCAGGAACAGCACCTTGTAATGATCGGGGATGGCCATCAGTTCGCGCAGGTCGCTCTCAGCCTGGGCCTGTATGCCCATGTATTCCTTGCCGCGATGCGACATCTCCATGACGGACATGCCGCAGCCGCGCCAGTTGACCAGCTCCTCCCCGGCCTGCTCGAGTGCTTCCCGCGGCAATACCGCGGGTCCGGCGCTGAAGTTGTAGATGCGCTCCATGATATGGGTCTTCCTAGGTTGTTGAGGGTGGACGTCGACGGTTGGGCGCGGGGACCGGTCCCCGCCCTCGTCTTCGGTGCCGGTCGCATGCCGCGGCGCGTGCCGAAACCCGGATTGTAACCAATCGTAGGCAGGACTTGGCCAGCCTCGGCGATGCCGGCCCATGGACGCCCAACCAGGGCCGCGGCTCGCCCCCGACGCCGGATCAATCCCTGTCCGAACGCCAGATGGAAAAAAGGATCCAGAGGCTGTTGAAGAAGGCGATGAGAAAGCCGAGCAGGCCGAACAGGGGCAGGCCGAACAGGGTGGGTCCGCCCTCCACCGTCATGATGATGCTGGACCCCACCACCAGCGAGGCGGTGAGCACCCCCATGGTGAGGCGGTTGGAGGCCTTGTCGAGCTGATGGCCGAAGTGGTCCAGGCGCTTCAGGTCCAGGTCGATGCGCAGGCTGCCGCGCCGGGCAAGCCTGAACAGGTGCGCCAGGTCGCGCGGCAGGCCGAGCACCACCTCCAGCATCTCCCTGAGCCCGTGCCGGGCGCGTTTGGCCATGGCCGCCGGCGTGTAGCGGCTGGCGTAGACCTCACGGATGAAGGGCTCGAGGTGGTCCATCATGTGGAAGTCCGGCGTCAACTGGCGCCCGAGTCCTTCGAGGGTGATGAGGGCCTTGAACAGCAGGGTCAGGTCCGCGGGCAGGGTCAGGTTGTTGTCGCGCATGAGCATGGTGACATCGGCCAGCAGCGGGCCGATCTGCACGTCCTTGAGGGGCAGGTTGTCGTAGCTGAACACCATCTCCGCGATGTCATAGGCGAGCCGCTCCTCGTCCACCTCGGACCCCCCCGACCAGGCGAGCAACACGTTGAGCATGCCCTCCTCGTCCTTGAGCACCATGGCGTTCAGGAAATCGATGATCTGCTCGCGCCGCCGATCGGTGAGCCGGCCCACCATGCCGAAGTCGATCATGCCGATGACGTTGCCGGGCAGGTAGATGACGTTGCCCGGATGCGGGTCGGCATGGAAATAGCCGTGCAGCAGGATCATCTTCAGCACCGCATCCCCGCCCCGTGAGGCGAGCACACCGAGATCCAGACCGGCGGCCTGCACGGCAGCCAGATCCGTGCCCGGTATCCCCTGCAGCTCCTCCTGGACGTTGACGGTCTCGGAACAGTATTCCCAGTAGACGCGGGGGATGTGCACCGTCGGGTCGTCGGCGAAGTTCTGCGCGAAACGCTCGATGTTGCGCGCCTCCTTCACCATGTCCAGCTCGCGCCGCAGCGAACGCTGCAACTGCTGCACGATCTGCGTCGGGTGATAGCGCCGCGCCTCGGGCATCTCCGACTCCACCAGGCGGGCGAGGTGCCCAAGGATGCGCAGGTCGGCCTCGATCTTGGGCACGATGTCGGGCCGGCGCACCTTGACCACGACACGGCTGCCATCCTTGAGGACCGCCCGATGCACTTGGGCGATGGAAGCGGCGGCAAAGGCGTCGGCCTCGAACTGGGCGAAAACCTCGTCCAGGGGGCGGCCCAGGGCCTTCTCGAGCTGGGGGCGGATCTCTGCGAACGGCACCGGCGGGACCCGGCTGTGCAACTGCTCGAACTCGGCGATCCAGTCCGGCGGAAAGACGTCCACACGGGTGGCCAAAACCTGGCCCAGCTTGACGAAGGTGGGACCCAGCTCCGTGAGGGCCATGCGGATGCGCACGGGCAGGTCCAGCGCGGCCACCTCGCTGGTGGTCTGCCAATGCAGCAGCCGGCCGGCGCGCTCCAGCAGGTGGGAGATGCCCAGGATGCGCACCACGTCGCCCCAGCCATAGTGGATGAGCACCGAGGCGATCTCGTGCAGGCGGGGCAGATCCCGCACCACGGAGAGGGTCTGTCGCAACATGGGGGCAGGGGCGATCAACCCTTGCGTGCGTCGAGGGCGTCGGCCAGCCCGCGCAGGATGCCGGAGGTGATCTCGGCCAGCCGCGCGGACGCGGTCCGGGCAGCCTCCCTGGCGTCCGTGGACGCCCCGCTGGTCGCGCCGCCCAGGCGCGTCTGCAAGACGGCCAGGACGTCGCGCACGCGGCTGCCGGTATCCGTGCCGGTGCGACGCAGATGATCGAGTAGGCGCGCCAACTCATCCCGCGCCTCACCCCGGGCGCGCGCCGCGGTCTCCTTGAGGGTGTGCAGGAGGTCGTCCTCCAGCCCCTTCACCGCCTCGGCGGCCTCCTTCAGATCCTGTTGCGCGAACTGGCGGCCCTGATCCCATGCCTCCTCCAGCGCCATCTGCAGGGCATAGACCGATTGGCCGATGGCCTCGTCCAGGCCCTGTACAGCCTCCTGCACGGCCTCGCTCGCCACCGCGCCGCGTCGGGAGAGGCCTTCCCCCACGCCCGCCACGGCATCCTCCAGTACGCCCCGAAGGGCCCTGGGATCGGCATTGCGTCGCAGCACGGCGTCCAGGACCAGGGCGCGCACCCGCTCCCTGAGCGCCCCCCCGCCGGCGCTGAGGTCAGCCAGCGCAACACGCACATCCTGATTGTTTTCCATGGACATGGCACACTCCTTTCAACCCAGATTTGCCATTAGGGCACGCGACGATGGCGAGTCGTATGGCGAGCAGATTTGCGCCGGGCAACGAGCCCATGGTGTCCCTCGAGGGCTAAGCGAACGGGCTTGATACTGCTGCCAGACGGAGGCCCTGGCGCGTGCAGGCCGCGGTGGCATGGTGATGGGGACAGACTTCACATGCTCCGGGGTGATCTTCGTAGGCACAGGCCGGCCTAATGACAAATCTGGGTTCACGTGGTTTATCAGCTCCACACTCTCATACTAGACAGAGATCGCGATGCGGTGGCTTAATCACACCGTCCCATCATGCCACCAGACACGGTCCAGCACCGATGCGAAACGCTGTCCTCTACGCCATTTTCCTCCTTGCGCTCACGGCCACCCTGTCGGCGCGTGCCACGGACGGCCTGCAGTCCGGATTGAGGGAGCTTGGCGCCCCTCTCCTGGGCGCGCTCGATCTCCTAGGCACGCCCTATAGGATGGGCGGGCGCCGGCCCGAGACCGGGCTGGATTGCAGCGGCCTCGTGCGCTACGTCTACAAACAGGCGCACGGCATCGAATTGCCCCACAATGCCAAGGACATCAGCCAGCGGGGCGAGCCGGTCGAGCCGAGTGAACTCAGGCCTGGGGATCTGGTCTTCTTCAACACCCTGGGACGCCCGTTCTCCCATGTCGGCATCTACAAGGGGGAGGGCAAGTTCGTGCACGCCAGCAGCCGTCGTGA
The DNA here is from genome assembly GCA_037445185.1 of Hydrogenophilales bacterium. Lineage (GTDB taxonomy): Bacteria > Pseudomonadota > Gammaproteobacteria > Burkholderiales > Thiobacillaceae > JANWZL01. Next base: position 49,876 of record JBBIKZ010000004.1, read on the forward strand.
CAGAAAGGTCACCATTTCGGACTTGGGCAACCGTTACTGGGCCACACGCTTCGATGGCGCGCGACGCATCACCCTCTCCAGCCCCTGAGCGCCGCGCCTGCGCGCTCTGCCTGCTTCTGGCCGCAACGGCTGCCGCCGCGTCGGACGCGGACGAACTCTTCTTCAAGGGCACGGCAGACGTCAATGAAGGCGAGTTGCATTTCCTCACCACCCCGCCCGACAGGCCCGTCCACCATCATCACAACCGCATCACCATACGCGACAGCAGCCTGGAGGACGGCTGGGTGCAGCTCGATCAGTGTCACCGCAATCTCAATGCCGTCCCCAGCGCCGAGGTCGCCTACCGGCCGGGCCGGATACGCAATCTGCGCGTCACCCGGGCCGTGCACATAGAAGGCACTTGGGCCGAAGCGCACAGCGTGCAACTGCGCAACGTACAGCGTGGCGCGGAACTGTGCGTACAGGCCGAGACCCAGGCCCTGTCGCGCAACGGCGAGGCGGGCTACAGCCTCACCAACGGTCCCTACATGCGCCGCTTCCTGGATGGTTTCTACCCCATGCGGGTATCCATGACCGTCAAGCTCGACACCGACAAACTGCGCTTCGTCGAGTCCATCCCCGCCGCCCAGCCCGGCTTCACGCTCCGCCAGCAGGCCAACGAGGTCGGCTATGACGCGGTGTTCGAAGGCATCCTCACCACCGTGTTGCGCTTCGAACGCGTCCGACCCTAAGCCGCTGTCTGTATTCCTACGTGCGAGCCCATCGCCGCTTGCTCACGCATCGTTGATAATAGTTATCATTTGTGTTTTAATGCCACGGTGGACGTCGGGATTTTGCCGTCACGCACGGCGACCGGCGTCCCACCCAGCTCTTGACACACGTTTCATTAGCCAGAAAGGAAGACAGTTCATGAATCGGCTTCTCACCGCCTTCGCAGCCATGATCGCCCTGTCGTCCACGGCCGGCAACGCCGTGGCATCGAACAAGGTGCTCAACCTCTATACCGCCCGCCATTACCAGACCGACGAGGCCCTCTACACCAACTTCACCCGTCAGACGGGTATCCGCGTCAACCGCATCGAAGGCAAGGAGGACGAGCTCTTCGAGCGCATCCGCCGCGAGGGGCCGGCCAGCCCCGCCGACGTGTTTCTCACCGTCGACGCGGCCCGCCTGCAGGCGGCCGACGATGCGGGCCTGTTCGCCCCCGTGCAGTCCAAGGTGCTCACGAGTCGTATCCCGGAGCAGTTCAGAGACCCGGAGGGCAACTGGTTCGGCTATTCCTATCGCGCCCGCGTCATCGCCTATGCGCGCGACAAGGTCAGGCCTGAGGAGGTCGCACGCATGGCCGATCTGGCCGCGCCGCGCTTCAAGGGCAGGCTCTGCGTGCGCAGCGGCGGCCATGTCTACAACCGCACGCTGGTGGCGGCCATGTTGCATCATGAAGGCGAGGACCGCACGGAGGCCTGGCTGCGCGGCGTGGTCGCCAACCTGGCGCGTGACCCGAAAGGTGGCGACACCGACCAGATCCGCGCCGTGGCCGCGGGCGAATGCGACGTGGCGCTGACCAACCATTATTACTACGCGCGCCTGCTCGGCTCGGACAAACGCGAGGACCAGGAGGTGGTGCGCAAAGTGGGCATCGTCTTCCCGGACCAGAAAGCTGCCGGCGCCCATGTCAACATCTCCGGCGGCGGCATGCTCAAACACGCGCCCAACAAGGAGGCGGCGATCAAGTTCCTGGAGTACCTGGCCAGCGACGAGGCTCAGGCCTACTTCGCCAACGGCAACAACGAATGGCCGGTGGTGCCGGGGGTGAAGCTCGACAACCCGCAGCTCGCCGCCATGGGTAGTTTCAAGGTGGATAGGCTGCCGGCCAGTGTCCTGGCGAAGAACACGGCCAAGGCGCAGCGCTTCATCGATCGCGCCGGCTGGAAGTAACCCGCATCACCGCGTTTGCAGCGACCCCGCCCCGGCGGGGTTTTTTTATTGCCGACGCATGCTGCGCGAGAGCAGGATCACCGGGATCAGGCCGACGGCGACGATGGCGAGCGACGGGGTGGCGGCCTCCGCCAGGCGCTCGTCGGCGGCGAGGATGAAGACCTGGGTGGCCAGTGTCTCGAAGTTGAAGGGGCGCAGCACGATGGTGGCCGGCAACTCTTTCATCACGTCCACGAACACCAGCAACAGGCCGGAGACGATGCCGCCGGAGAGCAGGGGCAGGTGGATGTGCGCGAGCAGCCGCGTCTGGGTGGCGCCCAGGCTGCGTGCCGCCTCGTCCAGGCTGGAGCGGATGCGGCTGAGGCTCGCTTCGACCGCATTCAAAGCGACGGCCAGGAAACGCGCCAGATAGGCGAACACCAGGGCGGTGGCGGTGCCGGTGAGGATGAGGCCGGGATCGAGGTCGAACCGCTCGCGCAGCCAGAGGATGAGCGCATGGTCCAGTGCGGTGAGCGGGATCAAGGCACCCACGGCGATCACCGTGCCGGGCACGGCATAGCCCAAACTGGCCAAGCGTTTGACGCTGGCCATGAGGCGGCCCGGGTGCAGTCGCCCGGCGTAGGCGAGGAGGATGGCGGCCAGCACCGTGACCGCGCAGGCCAGTCCCGCCAGCATCAGGCTGTTGCCAGCCAGGGTCAGATACTTCTCGCCGAACTGGGCATCGCCTTCGGACAGGGCCATGCGCATGAGCAGGCCGGCCGGCAGCAGGAAGCCGCCCGTAAGCGGGATCAGGCAGCCGATCCACACCAGCACGCTGCGCCGCGGCGACAGACGCGGCCGCTGATAGGGGCGGCCGCCGCTGTCGTGATAGCGGGCGCGACCTCGGCTCGCCTTCTCCAGCATCAGGGCGAGCAGCACGACGGCGAGCAGGCTCGCCGAGAGCTGGGAGGCGGCGACCGGGTCGCCGAAGGCATACCAGGTCCGGTAGATGCCGGTGGTGAAGGTGGGCACGCCGAAATAGGACACGGCGCCGAACTCGGCCAGAGTCTCCATGACGACCAGGGCCACCCCGCCCGCCACCGCCGGGCGCGCCAGGGGCAGGGCGATGCGGTAGAAGGCCTGCCTTTGCGTGAGGCCCAGGCTGCGCGCGGCCTCCATCAGATTGCCGGAGCGATCCAGGAACGCCGCGCGCGCCAGCACATAGACATAGGGGTAGAACACCAGGCTGAAGACGACGATGGCGCCGCCCAGCGAGCGCACGTCGGGAAACCAGTAGTCACCCCGCTCCCAGCCGAAGGTCGCGCGCAGGGCGGACTGCACCGGGCCGGCATACTGCAGGAAGTCCGTGTACACATAAGCGATGACGTAGGTGGGCATGGCCAGAGGCAGCAGCAGGGCCCACTCCAGGATGCCGCGGCCGGGAAAGCGGTACATCGCCACCCACCAGGCCGCGCCGGTCCCCAGCAGGGCGGCCCCCAGACCGCTGCCCGCGGCGAGCAGCAGGCTGTTGCCGATGTAATCGGCCAGCACCGTTTCCACCAGATGGGCCCACACCCCCTGCTCGTCCGGCATGAACACCTGCAGCAGGACGCTCGCCACCGGCATGGAGACCATGAGCGCCAGCACCACGGCGACGATGAGCAGGGCGGAAGGGTGTCGTTTCATGGGTGCGGACGGACCTCGAGGCAGGTAAGGGTTATTATATTGACCCGGTGCGCGACGAGCCCGGCCGTTCAGGGCGGGGAAGGATAGCGCGGACGGCGTAGCCGTCCTTGGGTTTCAGTGTGGTGTCCGCTGCTGTTCGATGTACTGGCGCACGATGGAAATCGGCGCACCGCCGCAGCTTGA